>JBILOR010000038.1:0-9824 GCA_044374325.1 Candidatus Planktophila sp. | reverse complement strand
ACAACTTCGGTGGTTTTCAAAATTGTTTATCCAAACGGTTCAACATCGACTACTTATTCGGCATACCGCAAAGACGGAACTGGATTGAGCGGAAACTGGTCAAACGACTGGACTATTCCTTGTGGCTCTCCAATCGGCACATACTCTGTTCAAGCGCAAGCGCGTGATGGCGTAGATAACACTTCAAATTGGACAGCAGTTGGAACCTTCAATGCAACACCACTTGTTATCGCTGATGGACAAGCTCCGGTAATTGTCAGCGGCGTTGTTTCACCTGGTTCGGTTGAAGTTTGTAAAACCGTTTCAACAATTCAAGCCTTGATTACTGACAATGTTGGTACTGCTTCTATGCAGTTTAGAATTTTGAATCCGAATGGAGCAGTTGCTACTACTTTTGGAGCTTTCCGTAAGGATGGAAGTGGATTGAGTGGAAACTGGTCAAATGACTGGGTTATTCCTTGTGGCTCGCCATATGGAACTTACACAGTTATGGCTCAGGCACGCGACAGCGCCGTAAACATTTCAGAGTGGAAAACTATTGGATCTTTCGTTGGAACTGCGCCAATAGTAGTTGATACCGCAATTCCAGAAATCATTTCAGGTAGAGCACTTGTTTCAACTATTGAAGTTTGTAAGACTTTTGCTGGAGTAGATATTTCAGCAAAGGACGACACTGGTTTAGCGACTGTTGAGTATCGATTAATTGATCCTTGGGGACAGGTACGAGCAACGACTAATGCGTATAAGAGATCTGGCACAAAGCAAGATGGCGTATTCGGCAACGATTATGTAATCCCTTGCAACTGGCCATCTGGTACCTATCAAATCGAGGCTCGAGGTACCGATGAGTGGAAGAAAGCTAGCGCTTGGGTAAATGTAGCGGCGATTTCAATTACTTCACCAACACCAAATCCAGTTCAGGCTCCAATGGTTATCGGCATTACTGGTGCATCAGCATTTACTAAATCTAATCTTTACACCTTCTTTGAAACTGTTTTGCATGTAGATACCAAACTTAATTGGGGCCTAACGAGCTTAGGTCACTTACTAACTGTGGTATCTGATACGCCTTCAGTCTGCAAAGTAGTTTCAAATGAATTGGCCGATTTAACCGGCGGTATAAAGAACAAGACAATTTTGCAAGGCGTTTCTAATGGAACTTGCTCAATTACTTGGAGTTTTGGTGGAACTTCAACAAGAGCACCAACTTCGAAAACGTGGATCGGCTTAGTCAGCGGCTTCTAGAAATCTGGTTAGCAAAGCAATACTCTGTACGTCATGAGTAGCTTTGGAATTCGTGGCGTCATTGAAGGTTTCTATGGCAAGCCATGGACTCATGTTGAACGCATTGACATGATTAACTTTCTGAAAAAATCAAAGTTAAATACTTATTTTCTAGCCCCTAAAGATGAGCCAGGTCATCGCCGTAGTTGGCAGGATCTGCGGCCAGATTCTGAGTTAGTGAAATTACGCGAATTAGTTTCACACGCATCGAGCCAAGGGATTACTTTCGGAACCGCTGTCTCGCCTGGCCAGACGATTATTTACTCAGATCCCGCGGAATTAGCTGCACTTAAAGGTCGGTTAACCCAGTACTTAGACCTAGGGATAAACTTAGTTGGCGTCTTCTTCGATGACATTCCTAATGATTTCCAATCCGAATCAGATGCAACTGCGTTTACCTCTTTTGCGCAAGCTCACGCTTCGCTTGGAAATCAACTTTACGAATGGTTGCAAAAAGAATATCCAAACGCGAAGCTAGTCATTTGTCCTACCGTCTATCGAGGTACGGGACATGAAGATTACTTAGTTGAAATAGGAGAATTACTTAACTCAAACGTTCATCTACTTTGGACAGGTATTCAGATTTGTTCTTTCCGATTAGATGTTCGCGATGCATTAGTTTTCCAAGAGAGTGCAAAACGTAAACCACTTTATTGGGATAACTATCCGGTTAATGATGTGGCGATGGTTCACGAACTTCACATTGGCCCTTTGCGCGCACGTGAATCTGGTTTAGTAAATCACAGTGAAGGATTACTCGCTAACCCGATGACGCAAGCCGAAGCTTCAAAAATTGCACTTTGGACAATCGGTGAGTATTTAAACGATCCAATTAGTTACGATCCGGAAGCAGCCTGGGATCGTGCACTTGTCGAGCTTATTTCAAATAGCGATGATCGTGCTGCTTATCGAAAATTTGCGCGCACTTCACTTGGTTCTTGTCTAAACGATGATTCCTCGCCGGAGTTTTCAGCAGCCCTAGGCGATATTGCCTTTAGCTATCGCCGAGGTCAGATGCCAGCTGCAATCGCTAAGTTAAAGTCTTTAGCTCTAGAGATATCTATTTCGAGTTTGGTCATCCAGTCGCCAACTTTTTCCAACCCCAAGTTGGCCGATGAATCAGCTCCTTGGGTCGAGGACTACAAGCGGGGTGGGGAAATCCTTGAGCTTTTGGCTGAAAATATGTCGAGAAAAGCTGACGGCAACTTCGTTAGGCAGCTCGCCGAAGAAGTTCTGACTTGGCGAAGGCGGATTTTTGGTGATTCGCTCCATATGTTCCTGGGTGAACTCGCCGATGATCTAAATTCTGTGGAATTTCATTGACCCACCCCTGTTTTCACCCATAATCTCTTCCAACGCCACGTCCGGCGTAACTATTCTGGGGAGGGTTTATGTTTAAGGGAAAGAAGCTGGTTGCGGTAATCGCAAGTAGCTTGCTGGGTCTTGCAGTCATCACCGGCTGTTCAAGCAGCGACAGCGCAGACAAAATCTTGCGTATCGCAACTCCAAGTTTGGGAGAGAAGGAACTTCCTGTTTGGGAGGCTGCGAAAGCGGCTTATGAAGCAGAAAATGAAGGCTGGACAGTTGAGTTTATCCAGCAAGATGATGATCTTTATTCAACAGTTGGTTTACCAACTCTGCTAAACGGCAAGAATAGCCCTGACGCATATTTCGAGTGGTCCGGAGCGCGACTAGATCAGCGAGCCGCTGAAGGTTATGCCGCAGATATTTCTGGCGATATCGAATCAAGCGGATTAAAAGATCTATTCACCGATGGTGCATTTGCCGGATATGACTCTGGTGGAAAACTTTCAATGATTCCACGTGCACGCGACGTGACAAATGTTCTTTGGTACAACGTTGATATGTTCGAAAAGAATGGCGTTACACCACCTAAGACTTGGGAAGAACTAAATGCTGCTTGCGCTAAGTTCGTAGCTGCCAAGGTCAACTGTTTTGTTCAGGGAAATAAAGATCTCTGGACTGTTGGAAACTGGGGCGGTCACATTATTTCTCGTGTAGCAGGTGAAGCTTTGTATGCCGAAACTCTGCAGAAGAGCAAGCCAATGAACAGCCCAGAATTCGTCAAGGGTCTAACAGTTCTAGCAGATCTTGCCAAGGCTGGTTATGTAAACGAATCTGTAAACACTATTGCAGATAACGAAGCTGCTAGCCAGTTCTTCCAAGGCAAAGCTGCTTTCCACCCAATTGGCTCATGGTTAATTGGAACTCAACAAGGCGAAGCTCCTGATTTCAAGATGGACTTCATTAACTTGCCTGCAATCAGCGATGGTGCCGGCGACCAGAACAGCATCATGGCTGTTTACACTGGCTACATTGTCAACGCAAAGAGCACCAAGAAGACCGAAGTTATGAACTTCTTCAAAGTGCTTTATAACGCTGAAAATGCCAAGAAGATCGCAGATGCCGGAACTCTACTTCTAGTGAAGTCATTGGCTGGCGGAGCACTTGATCCACTAACTGAGAAGATCAACGCCCTATTAAATGGTGCAACAGTTGTTGTTGCTCCACCTGATACCGGCTTTGAACTTCCAGTTGCAGATGCACTAAATGCAGCACAAGCCGAGGCGATTGGTGGCAAGTCAACACCACAAGCAGCACTTGATGCGGCACAGGAAAAGGTTGCTGCATTAGGTTAAGCCTTATTAGGTTAATCAGTGGCAATAAATGTAGTTAAGTAGTAAAGCGACCAGGATGGTAGGGGAATGAAGCCGACAGCACGTTGGATCCCTTACTTCCTGGTCGCTCCTGCTTTTACGATATTTACAACGGCAATTTTGGGTCCGATATTTGCGACCTTTGGTTTGAGTTTGACCGATTGGGATGGCTTTAGCACTCCAAGCTTTGTTGGCTTTGAAAACTTTGCGCGTGCATTCGATGACAAGATCTACATGAGTTCTTATCTGCATGCAGCGATCTATATTTCCTTAACTCTGGTACTAGAGGTTGCGCTCGGACTGCTACTAGCTGGCTTAGTAAGCGCTAAACGTAATACAACTTTTTATCGAGTGGCTTTCTTTACGCCAGTTATGTTGCCGCTCGTTGTGATCTCAGTTCTCTGGTCATTTATCTTAAATCCTGATTTAGGAATATTAAATCGCCTCTTAGGTGAATTTGGTTTGGAATCTTGGCAACGTATCTGGTTGGGCGAGCAAGCAACTGCGCTGATTTCGCTTTCAGTAATCTCAGGCTGGATATATGCAGGGTTCTACATGGCAATTTTCTATGCTGGCTTCCAACGCATTCCAAGCACGATCATCGAGTCGGCTCGGCTAGATGGTGCTACTGAATGGCAGTTACTACGTAAGATCAAGATTCCGATGATTAAAAACTTAACCGAAGTAGCAGTGTTGCTCTGCTTTACCGGCGGCATTCAAATGTTTGATCTGGTTTACGTGCTCACAAATGGTGGACCTTATGACACAACCCAAATGCCTACTACTTATTTAGTCCGCGTGGTCTTTCGTGATCAGCAGATGGGCTATGGCTCATCCCTTGCAGTTATTTTGACGGTAGTAGTAGTAACCGTGGGCTTGATCTACAACAAAGTGCGCACCAAAGATGATGCGGTGGTGGAGTACTAATGAAACGGAGCCCGGTATTTCACATCGCAATGGCGATGTATTCGCTCATTTATTTCGTGCCACTACTTTGGATGGCACTCTCTGCGCTCAAGAGCAATGCTGAGATCGCCAAGAATCCAATTTCGTTGCCAACCTCATGGGACTTTTCGGTATTTGCTGAGGCATTTTCAGTTGGCGGATTAGGAAAGTATGCAATAAATAGCGCGATAGTTACCAGCACTTGTACATCTGCGGTCTTGCTCTTTGGCTCAATGGCCGCATTTGCCTTTACACGCCTTAAGTTTCGATTCTCCAAGCAAATATTGGCGCTAATTACATTAGGTTTGATTTTGCCTTTGCAGTCATACTTCATTGCACAGAACGCGCTTTTTGACGCAATGGGAATTAAAGACACCCGCCTGGCCCTAATCCTGCCTTACACCGCTATGGGCTTACCACTTTCGATCTGGCTGTTCCGTGCCTACATTCAAAACCTACCTAAGGAAATCTTTGAAGCCGCACGAGTCGACGGTGCTGGAGATCTACGGGTCTATCAAACAATTTTGTTACCAATGTTAAAGCCGGGGATTGCAACAGTAGCTGTGTTTACGGCGCTTAGTGCTTGGAATGAATTCTTGCTAGCTCTGGTCTACATTCAAAATGATGACTTAAAGACTATTCCGACTGGACTTTTAACTTTCTCAACCAGGTATTCAACTAACTATCACTTGCTTTTCGCAGCGTTAACTATCGTGACGATTCCAATGATAATCGTTTACATTATCTTTAACCGAAAAGTAATTGACGGCCTAACCGAAGGCGCAGTTAAGTAATTTAGTTATATAGATCGATTAGCGATCGATATTTGTCGAAGATCGCCGCATTATTCTCATCGCCGCCAGCTAAGTTGCTACTTAAGAAGATTTCCGGCTGGATTCCGCGCTTTAAACACTCGGCCACAGTTCCCACGACTACTGATTGAAGCAGCGCACCGCCAATCACAGTAGAAGTTGGACCAGCCGACATTGGTGAACCAGCCACGCGAATCAAGGCATCGCCAACGACACCTGAATTATCGAGAACCACATCGGCTAATTGGTGAATCTTTTCAGAGGCGCTAGAACGGGCAGCGCTACTTGTCGCATGGTTAACGCTTGTAACAGCGATAACTCTTGCGCCTAAAGCTTTAGCTAGCCTTACTAAATCGATGGTGACTTGATTGCCACCGCTATTTGAAATCACGATTACGACATCGCCATTTGTAATTGGATGTTGATTGATCAACTCTTGCGCCAAACCAGGTAAGCGCTCATTTTGGCTGCCCTTCACAACTTCCTTGTGCAGCATTAGCCGCTCATCGAGGATTGGATAAATCGCAGCCAGCCCGCCCGCGCGGTAGAAGATTTCCTCAGCCAATAAATGTGAATGACCGGTTCCAAAAGTGTGAATCATTTTTCCAGCAGCTAAAGCGTCCGTAAAAAGCTTTACGCTTGAAGTCACTGCATCGCGTTGCGTGATAGCTACTCGACCAAGAATCTCTTGCGCAGATAGTAGATATAACTTGCTCCAGATTTCGGTTTCAATTGAGGAACTTGAAACAACGATTAAATCACTCTGCAAATTAGAATTTTCGGCAATCTTGCGAGCACCTTGCAACGGTTCAACAGAATCAGTAATGAACTCAACTTCAAGGTTTTGGCTAGCCGCCAAGACTTGTTTATGCAATAACTCCCCGTGTGGGATAGCACCGCCAACCAAACCAACGGTCTTGATATTAGCGCGCTCAATTGCAACTTCAATCAGAACAGAAATTTCATTTGCAGCTTGCGAAATAATAAATAGTGCTTCGGCATCTCCGGAAGCTGCCGCCTTTACAACGCTTGGTGCAAATGCCGCAACCTGGGCAACTGGGGTAGCTAACTGATGAATATGATCTGCCAATTCTTTAGCTGGCACTTGATAAAAGTCGATAGCAGCTTTGAGTAGTGAGGTATCTGGCCCACGACCTTCATCGGCTCGAAGTGCGGCGTTCAAACCACTTCGACCAACCCAGAACCCACTTGCTTCATCACCAATCAAATAGCCATGCCCGGTTAACTCAAAGTTATGGTTTGGCATATGCACTAAAGCGGTTATGCCGGTACCAACAGCAATAGTTAAGTCAGCCTGAGATTTACTACTAAGGGCTGCAGCTTTTGTATCTGATGCGATTACTAACTTTTCAAAGCGCAGGCGTTGCAAGAGAGCGGCTGCTAATAACTTTTGATCTTCAGCTTTCTGTGGAATTGCGGCCAAACTCAATACCAAAGTATCAACTTCGTTTATCCCATCAGGGATTGAAGTTGTAATGTTTCGAGCTAGATCAAGAGCTAACGAGTTAGTGTGAGTTACGCCTGAACCCGTGAATTCAGTAGCTGTAAGTGATTCATAGCCGCGAATCCGAGTGCCGCCAGCATCGATAGCTACATAGCTACCTGAATTGCTTGCCAACTTTGCCACCACCTTTACGGGACTAAACAATGAAATGCGAAGGTACGATTATGGCGTGAAAGAGCAACAATTAGGTAGTGGGGTACTGCTAAGAGCCGCAAAACTTACCGATCTGCCCGATTTATTGAGGGTTTGTTTAAAGACCGGTGACTCTGGCAAGGATGCCACCCATTTACATAAGCTGCCCGATCTAGTTGGCGATATTTATGTAGCACCCTATGTTCTACACGAACCTGATTTTGCCTACGCTCTAGTCTCTGAAGAACGGGTCGTCGGTTACTTATTGGGCGTGCTTGATACTAAAATCTTTGAAAACATATTGGCAGAAAAGTACTGGCCGCTAGCTAAAGCTAAATACGAGCAGATCAATTTTGAAGTTACTCCAGCTGATTCAGAGTTGATGAAGGAATTAGACAAACAAGGATTTAGTGACGAGTTGTTAATTGCGAAGTATCCATCTCATTTGCATATTGACATTGTCGAAAAATATCAAGGTGCGGGTTACGGCAAATCAATGATTGCCTTTTTACTCCAAGAGCTAAAGACTGCCGGTTCAGCGGGTGTGCATCTGCACATGTCGGCAAGTAATGATCGTGCCCGCGGTTTCTATAAGAAGTTTGGCTTTGTCGAAGTAGTCGAAAATGCAAACGAATGTATTATGGGGCTAACCTTTTAAATCTCGGTACTGAATTTATTGCGTCCAATAACTGTAATAGCGAATGTAAAGAGCGTAGCGAAAGCCCCAAGTGCGAATGAGTAGCTAGTTCCGCGATTATCAATTAACCAGCCAGCCATCGCTGCTGCAAAAGCAAAGCCCAGGCCAATGCCTGCATACATTGATGCAATCGCCTCGGTAGTACGCCCAACAGGGGAGCGACGCTGAGTAATCGCAGCACTTGCGATCAAGAGAGGCGAGATGCCGATTCCGGCAGCTATCGACAATAAAGCCAATGCAAGAATGCTTTCCACGAAAACCATTGCAACTGTTGCTGGCACTAAGAGCAAACTAACGACCATTAGTTGGTTTTGAAGTGCTGACTTAAAGTGCAAACCACCATAAACAAAACCACCAAGCAGCGACCCGAATGCCCAAACCGCCATCACAATTCCGCCAAAAATAGGCTGGCCAGCGATTTTTGTGAAAGCAATAATGGAAGTTTCAACTGCGCCAAAGAACATGCCGATTGCAATATGAACGCCCCACATATAGATCAGGCCATTTTGCAGAATAACTGGTTTGCCATGTTTGCCTTGGTGCTTGTTAATTGGTGGCTCACTATTTCGCATAGAAGCCAACCAAAGCCCCCCACCAGCTAGTAAGAACATGGCAATTACTTGAGGCGCTGCCGGATGTATTTTTACTGAAGTAGTGGCTGCAATAGTTGGACCGACAATAAAGATCAGCTCATCGATCATGCTTTCAATTGAAAACGCTGTCAGCAAAATTGGGCCAGACACAAGAAGCGCAGTCCAACGAGATCTAACTAGTGCGCCGATTGAAGGGTATGCCAGTCCGCTGCCAATAGAGAAAATAAATAAGTATGTTGCCGGAACATTAGATGGAATCAAAAGGACCAATGCCATCGAGCAGATAACAATAAGCAATATTTGGATTGGCAGTACCCGGTGCTGCCCGAGTTTGTCTACTAACCTTGAACTTAGCGGCCCACCGATCGCTGCTGCAATTGAGATTGATCCAGAAACCGCACCTGCAATTGCGTAGCTGCCACGTTCGGCTTCGACGTACATCAAAATTCCGATACCAACCATTGAAACCGGTAGTCTCGCGATAAATCCTGCCGTCGAAAATCGCCAAGCAGCATTACCTGCAAAAGCTTGACGATACTTATTTAGCATTAGGCAAAGTTAGCGGATCGCCGATCTTTTGCTCACAAAAAGATCAGTAATTGCCTCTCAAATAAAACACAGTTTCATTAGGTGGAAAGGCGCATGAATTATCTCTTGCTCGCCCTATGGCCGAGTGATAATTTATACCAAGTGCAAATTGGCTTAATTGCCTTTTGCAATGAAATATGAGAGTGGGGTTAAGTGATGACCAATCAGAGCACAGTCAAGAGTGGTCCAACTGGACGCGGCTTTATTGGAACCATGGCAGCAATGTCTTCTTATGATGATGAGAGTTATCTAGATTTCATCGAAGGTCTGCGCATGTTTGCATTGCGCTCAATGAATCCGGCATCTGCCCGCGCCCTTAAAACAGAAATCGATGCTGGCAAGATTAAATCTGAAAACCCTAAGATTGAAGAAACTCGCTCTGTTGCAGACCCAATTCCAGTTATCGGAATACGCAACCGCATGTTACATAGCACCCAAGGCCAAAATTGGGCTGGAGTTGTAGATTCATATGGCAAGAACCGCGCGAACTTAGAACAAGAGCTAACTGATGCCGAAAAAGATGGACCAGGAACTCTTCGCTGGGACCCAAACTTTGTTTATCCAGATTAC
>JBILOR010000037.1:0-9942 GCA_044374325.1 Candidatus Planktophila sp. | reverse complement strand
ATAATAAAACCTCAGTAGTAATCGATGCACGTGGTCCACGTTTTTCAGCAGCGATTACAGTTTTAGTTTTAGCTGCTGCGCTAGCGACCCAATCACTTCCTCTGATCGCTTTTCAATTAGTGGTGTTTCTAATAGGTGCTACTAAAGGCCCACAATTCACGCCCTACGCTTTTTTCTTTAAGAATTTGATCAAGCCTCGCTTAAAGGGAGAGTTTGTTCCCGAAGACGTGCGACCTCCTCAATTTGCCCAAGCTGTCGGTTTTGTGTTTACAGTTGTCGCGGTTTCTGGGCTACTAACTGGTGCCACAATCGTTTTCACTATTGCAACCGGCTTTGCGCTGGCAGCGGCTTTCTTAAATGCCGCCTTTAATTACTGCTTAGGCTGTGAGGTTTACTTAATTCTTCTGCGTGCTCGCCGCTAATCGGCTGATCAAGCAACCCTTTTATGAAAATCTAAGTAGGATTAACTCATGGCCGATCAACATGAATTGCGCGATAAAGGTTTACGGTTAACACCGCAACGTGAATTAGTGCTATCTGCCGTCCGCGAACTCGGACATGCAACACCCGAAGAAGTAGCCGAAAAAGTTCGTCAAACGCATCCAGGTATCAATCTTTCAACGGTGTATCGCAACTTAGAAACCCTCGAAAATGTGGGCTTAGTTCAACACACACACTTGGGCCACGGCGGCGCTACCTATCATGCGGCTGAAGAGTTGACCCACCTGCATTTAGTATGTGGAGTTTGTGGATCAGTTGGCGATGCACCAATTGATGTTGCGGCTAATTTTGTAAATGCTTTGGCCGATGATTATGGTTTTAAAACAGATGTAACTCACTTTGCGGTTTATGGCACTTGTTCAGTCTGTTTTGCCGCCGAAAGTAAGTAATGAGCGCCGTACTCGTTGAGGACGGTCCCGATAAAGGCGCTGTATGGCATTTCGGTGATCCCGTAAAGGAACAACGTGCACTTGAAGCTGGTACCGCTTGGGCAGATTTATCGCACTACGAAGTAATCGCGCTATCTGGGCCAGAGCGTTTAACTTGGTTACATCTTTTAACAACCCAAGATCATGAAAATTTACTAGCGGGTCAATGGCAACATGCTTTGATTTTAGATCCGAAAGGCCATATTGAACATCAATTCTTTTTAGTTGATGATGGTGACACCACTTGGTTAATGGTTAACCCAGGACGCAGCGCGGAATTGATTTCGCATTTAGAAAAAATGAAATTTCGCGCTCAAGTTGAAATCCACGATGCAACTGCTGAATTTGCAGTATTACGAGCTCCAGGCAAGAGAGATGAAATCGGTGGACCATTTGCACTGGTTCCACGCGCCGAATTAGCAAATATGGTTGAAACTTTTAATTCAGTTGCAACCCAAGTTGGCACTTGGGCGCTAGATGCAATGCGAGTAGCTGCTGGACTACCTCGGATTGGTTTTGAAACTGATCACAAATCTATTCCTAACGAATTAGGTTTGTTAAATAGCGCGGTGCACCTAAATAAGGGTTGTTACCGCGGCCAAGAGACTGTGGCAAAAATAAATAATCTCGGAAATCCACCACGTCGCTTAGTTATGTTGCACCTCGATGGCACCGAAGTTAACTTTCCTAAAGTTGGCACCCCGGTAGAAAACGATGGGGTAGTCGTTGGTTATTTAGGAACTGTGGCTAGACATCATGAATTAGGCCCGATTGCGCTCGCAGTCGTTAAGCGCAATACCCCACTAGATGCAACGCTCTCAGTTGCCGGCATTCCTGCCGCACAAGAAGCGATCGCTGCAGGTAATTAGTAAATGGAATTATTCGCTCAGTTATTAATCACTTTGATTGCAGGGCTCGTGATCATGTGGGCCGTAAGAAAGATGTAAGTAACCGATAGACTTACGGGCATGGAGCTCTTAACCTCAATTCTCCTTGGCCTGATTTCAGTAGTTATCGGTGCCGGATTATTGTTCTTTGCAATTACCAGCCGCAGAGATCCCGAAAGTGCTCGCTACCGAGATAGCAGAAAGCGAACTGGCAGATAAATGGTATTTACGATTCCCGAAGGCCTTCACCCTGATTTGAATCCACTTGCTTGGCTAGTTGGAACTTGGCGCGGCAAAGGTCATGGGGAATATCCAACAATTAAGCCTTTCCAATTTATCTCTGAAACAGTTTTTAATCACGATGGTCGTCCATTTTTGAATTATTTTTCGCGCTCTTGGATTGTCGATGATGACGGCGAGATCATTCGCCCCGGTGCAAGTGAGGCAGGTTTCTGGCGGATTAAGCCAAATAATGTGCTCGAAGTTGTGATTTCGCATAACACTGGAATAACTGAAGGGTGGCTTGGGCATTTCGATGGACCAAAAATTCAATTAGCAATGGATCAAGGCTATTCCGCACCTTCTGCAAAAATTGTCACCGCCGGTGTTCGTCTTTACGGATTAGTTGAAGGCGAACTTTTCTACGCCTATGACATGGCCGCCGAAGGGCAAGAACTACAAGCACATATTTGGTCGACTAGCCCGCGCTCTACCGATTAAGAATGAGCGTCGTTCTAGCGCAATTAGTGCGTAGCGGATTAGTTGAGTCAACACATAGCGGATTTCTAATTTTAATTGGTCCCGATGGTTCTGATTTGTTAACCCTTGGTGATGTTGATGCCGAGATGTATCCGCGTTCTGCAATTAAATCTTTACAAGCTGCAGCAATGGTGCGCCTTGGGCTAACGCTAAAGGATGAGCAATTAGCTTTGGTTTGTGCGAGCCATGGTGGCACTGAGCGCCATCAAGAAGTTGCTCTAGAAATACTAGAAAGTGTTGGTTTATCAGAATCTGATTTACAAAATACACCTGATCGCCCAATTGATCGCAAAGCTCGTATTTCCTGGGGAGCCAAACCAGTAACTTCATTAGCAGCAAATTGCAGCGGCAAACATGCGGGAATGTTGGCAACCTGTGTTGTAAATGGTTGGGATGTTAAAACTTATCGTGACGCTAATCATCCGCTTCAAATCGCAATTGCAAATGAGATTAAAGATTTAATTGGTCAACCAGTAAGTCGCATAAGCGTCGATGGTTGCGGTGCACCGCTGTTTTCAATGAGTACCCGAGCTATCGCGGTGGCCGCAAGAAAAATGCGAATAGATAGTGATCCGGTCTTTTCAAAAGTAATTAACGCATGTTTAAAACACCCGGAAATGATTTTGGGTGAAGGAGCCTTCGATACTCGCATGATGCGCGCAGTCCCTGGCCTCTTGGTAAAAGGTGGTGCTGAAAGCGTGATGTTGGCATCTTTGGCTGATGGCAGCGCAATCGCTTGGAAGATTTCTGATGGTGGCAATCGTGCAAATGGTCCAATAATGAAAGCCGCGCTCGCAAAATTAGGCATCATGATCGAAGGTGAAGTTGTTGATGTGCTTGGCGGTGGAACCGTAGTCGGATCACTTAGCGCTTCGTTTTAATCAGCGTTACCCTTTAGCCATGAGTGCCCGCATTGCAACCTTGATGGTGCATACCTCGCCCCTGGATCAACCGGGAATTGGCGACGCCGGTGGCATGAATATTTATGTGGTTGAGAGCGCTGAACGTATGGCGGCGATGGGTGTAAAAGTTGATATTTTCACTCGGCGTACTGATTCACAAGTTGCCGATATTGTCGAAGTGTCACCTGGTGTTCGGGTAATTCAATTAAATGTTGGTCCGCTAACGGGCGTTACAAAAGAGCTGTTACCAAAGTTAATTCCAGAAATTGCCGAAGAATTTAAGAAAAAACTCTCGGGTGAAACAAAATACGATCTAATTCATTCACATTATTGGATCTCAGGCAAAGTCGCAATGATTGCGGGCAAAGCCCTTAACATTCCCTTTGTTCACACCATGCATACGATGGCTCGCGTTAAGAATTTAAATTTAGCTGAAGGCGAGATTCCAGAACCAATGATTCGCGTACAAGGTGAAACCCAAGTGGTTGCAGCCGCACAAGCGCTAATTGCAAATACCGATGCCGAAGCAGCAAGCTTGGTTTCACTCTATGAAGCCTGCCCAGATAGCGTGCGAGTGGTTTCACCAGGTGTTGATCTTTACAAATTTGTTCCAGGTGATGGTAAGAAAGCTGCGCGCGAACGCTTAAGCGTTCCGGCGAGCGCCCATGTAATTACATTCGTGGGCCGTATCCAGCCACATAAAGGACCAGAACTGCTAATTAGAGCAATTTCAGAAATGTTAAACCACTCGCCACTTCTGCGCAGCGGCTTAGTTGTAAATATTGTTGGTGGCTCATCTGGTTCAAATACTTCTGAAGTCGAACGACTTAAAGAGTTAGTTGGCTGGTTAGCGATTTCAGATGTAATTAAATTTGCTGATCCAGTTCCACGTACTGACCTGCCCGATTGGTATCGAAGTGCAGATTTAGTTTGTGTTCCAAGTTATAGCGAGTCCTTTGGTTTAGTAGCACTTGAAGCACAGGCTTGTGGCACTCCAGTAGTTGCAACCGCAGTGGGCGGACTTAGAACAGCTGTGGCCGATGGTATTTCTGGAGTTTTGGTTGATGGGCATGATCCACGCGCGTGGTCATCGATTCTGGCCCGCTTACTAAATGAGCCACAGCGCCGAGTTTTACTTTCTATGGGGGCAGTTGAACACGCGTCGCACTTTGGCTGGGACGCAACAGCACGCGGCACTTTAGATATTTACGATCGGGTTTTGTCTGAAATTGCACGCGAGCAAATCGCCGGGGCTTAATAGATGTGTTTGCTTAATCCAACCGAAGTTATTTTAGAGTTTCTAGAGTCACACGACTTATCTTTTGAACAGAGTAATTTAAATACTTTCTTAATCACGCTACCTGGTGAGAAGAAACAACAAACTCATTGTGCATTAGTAATTGGCGACCATTCATTGAGCATAAATGCTTTTGTAATTCGTAAACCTGATGAAAATGAAGACCAGGTACATGCTTGGTGTTTACAGAAGAATGCTGGTCTCTACGGAATCGCTTTTGCAATCAATGAGTTGCGGGATATCTATTTGGTAGGTCGCTTGCCACTAACTGCTGTGACTAATCAAGAGATAGATCGAATAATAGGCAGCGTATTGCAAGTGGCAGATTCCTCATTTAATCCATTACTTGAGATTGGCTTTTCAACTGCAATTCGTCGGGAATGGGCTTGGCGGGTTTCGCGTGGCGAATCGCTGGCAAATCTCGAAGCATTTTCACATTTGATTTAATTCATCTAGGATTACGGCATGAGCAACTTTGAATTAATCTTGTTACGCCATGGCGAAAGCGAGTGGAATGCTAAGAATCTCTTTACGGGCTGGGTAGATGTTCGCCTATCTGCAGCTGGTGAAGCTGAAGCGGCTCGCGGTGGAAAGTTACTAGCGGAAAATAACTTGTTGCCCGATGTGGTTCACACTTCGTTACTTCGTCGCGCTATTCATACTTCACAATTAGCTCTCGATGCTTGTGATCGACATTGGATTCCAGTTAATCGTTCTTGGCGCTTGAACGAGCGTCATTACGGTGCGTTGCAAGGTAAAGATAAGAAAGAAACGCTAGCTACTTATGGCGAAGAACAATTTAAACTTTGGCGCCGTTCTTACGATGTGCCACCGCCACCAATTGATGCTAATGATCCATATAGCCAAACGGGCGATGCCCGGTATGCAGATTTAGGCGCAGATATGCCAGCGACTGAGTGTTTAAAAGATGTAGTAACTCGAATGATGCCTTATTGGACTGGCAACATCGTGCCCGATCTAAAAGCAGGTAAGCGAGTTCTTGTTACTGCCCATGGAAACTCATTGCGTGCGCTAGTTAAGCACCTCGATGAAATTTCCGAATCTGATATTGCTGAGTTAAATATCCCGACCGGAATCCCATTACTTTATAAATTGGATGCAGATTTGAAACCAATTAACCGTGGGGGCGAATATCTAGATCCAGCTGCAGCAGCTGCGGCAATTGAAGCTGTTGCAAATCAGGGCAAGAAGTAATTAATTATTTGCAGAGTTTGCGTACTCGCCAGTGACTAAGTAATAGACACGGCGAGCAATCGACACAGCATGGTCTGAGCAACGCTCGTAATAACGACCTAGCAAAGTCATGTCGATAGCTGACTCAATTCCATATGGCCAGGAGTCATCAAGCAAGATTTCAAATAAACGACGGTGCAAAATATCCATCTCGTCGTCATCTTTCTCAAGCTGAAGGGCTGCTTCAAGATCTCGCGATTCAATTACACCAATAGCTTTTTGAGTAATGCGAGCTGTCACGTTGCCCATTTCTTGCAAAGTTAAAACGAGCTCGGGTGGAACAGCCGCAGCCGGATAGCGCATACGAGTCAACTTGGCTACGTGATGCGCCAAGTCACCCATACGCTCTAAGTCAGCGCTCATGCGTAGCGAAGTTACTAGTGTGCGCAAGTCGCCAGCAACAGGTTGCTGGCGAGCCATCAAATTTATTGCACGTGCTTCGATGTCATGTTGCATGTCATCGATTGCATCGTCTTCGGAAATAATTTCTTCAGCAGCTTTAAGGTCCGCGGTAAGTAGAGCGGTAGTCGCACGTTCCATCGCCTTATTAACCAGGTGGCCCATTTCCACAAGGGAAACACCAATGCCATCTAAGTCATCGTGAAAGGAATCGCGCATGGGCATAACTTAGACCTTCAGCACATCGGATTCGCGTTATTAAGTGAACGGGTCGCAAATCTGAGGTAAATATCTGGGTGAAAGGGGTGTAAATGGCTGATTGTGTAGTCCTGAAAGTGAACTCTTCTCTACGATAGGGCTATGTTCCGGCGTCGAAATAAGGAAGCAGCAGTCGAAGCCGGCTGGCAAATTCCTAATTCCCTGCTTGAATTGTTGGGAATTCTCGATGCTGAGTATTTAATTCTTGCCCCAGGCGAGCAAGTGCTTTCCTCCTCTGCTGGCATTGGCGCACTTTCGATGATTCGCGATGGCCGCCTAGTTTCGACCCCACTTCTGAATTTAGTGCGCGCAGTACGCCGCTCAAATGTTTATCAAGAAGCCACTGTTGAATTACCGCGCGGCCCGATAGGTCAAGGAACCCATGATCTATTGGTTCGCGTTTCACCAATCGGCACTGATGGACTAGTAGTTGCGCTTATTTTTGACGATAGTGAATTCAGACGCCTCGACGCAATTCGACGTGACTTTGTGGCAAATATTTCCCATGAACTTAAAACCCCAATTGGCGCGCTATCTATCTTAAGCGAAGCAGTGCTTGAGGCGAGTGACGATAAAGAAGCTGTTGAAAAATTTGCCGGCCGAATGCAGATTGAAGCAAAGCGGCTAACAGATTTAGTCCAAGAAATTATTAACTTATCTCGATTGCAAGATGGCGATCCCCTTAAGAATGCTCAACCATATTCAATGGTTGATTTAATAAATCAAGCGATTGATGAATCTCGACTCACCGCTGAAAAACGAAAAATTTCTTTAGTATTTATTCCAACCACAGATCATTTAGTTTTAGGTGATCGCAGTCAGCTAGAGATGGCCGTAAGCAATTTGATTGAAAATGCCATTAATTACAGCCCTGACTTAACTCAAGTAGCCATAGTGTTGACTTGTAAAGAGAAATTAGTTGAGATTTCAGTAACCGATCAAGGAATTGGAATTCCGGAGAAAGAAGTCGAACGAATCTTTGAACGTTTCTACCGAGTAGACCCTGCCCGTTCTCGTGCAACTGGCGGAACTGGTTTGGGTCTTTCAATAGTTAAGCATGTTGCCACTAATCACGGCGGAGATATTTCGGTTTGGAGTAATGAAGGTTCCGGAAGTACCTTCACAATCAGATTGCCAGAATTTATTGAAACTGAAAGTCTTCTCTCAACCAATCAGGAGGAAAAATAATGACCCGAATATTAGTGGTCGAGGATGAAGAGTCTTTTTCCGAGGCGTTGGCCTACTTATTGGGAAAAGAAGGCTTCGAAGTTGTTGTAGCTGATACTGGTACTGCAGCTGTTGAACTATTCGATAAACATGGCGCTGACTTAGTCTTACTTGATCTTATGTTGCCAGGTTTATCCGGAACCGAAGTTTGCAGGCAATTGCGTACTCGCTCTTCCGTGCCGATAATCATGTTGACTGCCAAAGATGCTGAAATCGATAAAGTAGTTGGGCTTGAACTAGGCGCCGATGATTATGTAACTAAGCCTTATTCATCACGAGAGCTAATTGCCCGTATTAGAGCGGTTTTGCGTCGCCACGGTGATCTAGGAGAGATCGTTGAAGACAATGGATCACTCGTTGCTGGCCCAGTTCGCATGGATGTTGATCGCCACCAAGTCAGTGTCAATAACACTTCAATCGCGCTACCTCTGAAGGAGTTCGAACTACTTGAATTCTTAATGCGAAATTCGGGCAGAGTATTAACTCGCATGCAGTTAATTGATCGAGTCTGGGGCAGTGATTACGTAGGTGATACCAAGACCTTAGATGTTCACATTAAGCGCTTACGTGCAAAAATTGAAGTTGATCCAGCTAATCCAGTCTTTATTCAGACCGTGCGCGGACTTGGTTACAAACTAGAAGCTTAAGCAGTGACGCCAGCGTAGGTGTCGCGTTGATCGCGCACAATTGCTTTAACGGTAATTACTCCAGCTGTTTCAAAAAAGAACGACACATCGACGGTATTGCCAGCAGTTACGCCCAAGCCAGGAATAACCGCTTTAGCATTTGCTGAATCACCCTCGAAAATCATCGGGATATTTTCGGAAATCACATTTGATTCAGTGGTAAGAGTGGCGAGCACGTTATTTGCAGAAACTCCGAGAAGTGAATCTGGAGTTGCATTTGCATTGACAATCGTGCCGACTAAAACTGCACTGCCATCTGGCTGAGCAACTAATAACAATCCACGAATTTTAAGATTACTAGCATCTGTGACAATTTCAGTTTCAGCGCCATCGGTAACTTTGGTGATCGTGCGAGATGCCGCATTCTGGCCAGCACCGCATGCAGTTAGTGTTGAGAGGGATGCAATAATTGTTAAACAGATCGCAACTTTACGTAATTGCATTTTTTCTCCCAAGAAATAATTGTTTAACTAAACGCGCATATTCTCTCATGAGAAATAGCTGCTAAAGCCAGTTAAATACAGGCGAAATACCCGAGGTGACTACCCTCACTAGTTGCTGGTATGATTGGCCCCTAACGAAGGGCACCCCATGTCATTTAAAGTAGGCGAAACTGTTGTTTATCCTCATCACGGCGCAGCGCTAATCGAGGCAATTGAAACTCGAGTGATTAAGGGTGAAGAAAAAACCTACTTAGTTTTAAAGGTGGCCCAAGGAGATTTAACCGTACGAGTTCCAGCTGAGAATGTTGACCTAGTCGGCGTACGTGATGTTGTAGATAGCGCCGGCCTTGACCGTGTTTTCAGTGTTCTACGCCAGCCGTACACCGAAGAGCCAACAAACTGGTCTCGTCGCTACAAGGCAAATCTTGAAAAATTAGCATCAGGCGATGTAATTAAGGTTGCCGAAGTTGTACGCGATCTTTATCGTCGCGATCTAGATCGTGGACTTTCTGCTGGCGAAAAGCGCATGCTTTCAAAGGCAAAGCAGATTCTGGTCTCTGAACTAGCTCTCGCTGAGCGCACTGATGAAGAAAAAGCATCAGTCATCCTCGACGAGGTTTTAGCTTCTTAATTTAAGCTCGATCGGAGCCCCTATGTCTGGCCATGTTGCAGCAATTATTGCTGCTGCCGGTTCGGGCGTTCGCTTCGGTGCTGATATTCCTAAAGCTTTAATTCAATTAGGAAATCAAACTTTAATTGAACATGCAGTTGCTGCTATTTCGCCAGCTGTAGATCAAGTAATTGTCACAGCTCCGGCTACACACTTAAGCCAATTTCAATCACTTCTAGGCGATGCCGTAACTGTTGTAGTTGGTGGCCAAACTCGCTCAGAATCTGTTCG
>JBILOR010000155.1:0-2852 GCA_044374325.1 Candidatus Planktophila sp. | reverse complement strand
TCGCTACCTTGGTAGGACATGCAATGGAATCTCAAACTGAAGCCGAGAAGATTTACACCGTTGGTTTAAATACTTCGCGCTGCTTAATGGCAGTTGGCGACATCATTACTGCTTGGCTATTACTGCGCCAGGCAGATATTGCGCTAGAAAAGATTCCAAATGCGGGTAAAGATCTTGAGTTCTATAACGGCAAGATCGCCTCGGCTAAGTTCTTTGTAACCAATTATTTGCCACACATCACCGCTGATCGCAAAATTGTCGAAGCCACCGACAATTCGATCATGAATATCTCAGACGCAGCCTTCTAAACGCTTTTGGTGGTAACTAATCGGTTACCCTTGCCAGATGCTTAAAGAGCGCCGTAGCGAGATTCTCTTAACCCTTGCTGCAATCATGTTCGCTTCAAACGGTATCGCCTCAAAACTGCTGCTTAATGACTATATTTCTGCCTGGCGATTAGCCCAAGTTCGTTCAATCTCAACTTTCATTATTCTCGCGGCCTATATTGCTTGGCGCGCACCAAAAACTTTACGCATCACCAAGCGCGAAGTTCCCCGTTTGGCAGCCCTTGGCACTATCGGAATCGCGGCAGTAAATGGTGCCTATTTCTTAGCCATTTCACGAATGCATGTCAGCATTGCCCTGCTTATCGAATTTACAGCACCCGTCTGGATCGTGCTTTACCTGCGTTATGTGCGCAAGAAGCATGTGCCAAATGAAATGTGGGTTGCGCTCTTCTTGGCGCTGCTTGGCTTGGCATTCGTTGCTCAAGTTTGGCAAGGCTTAACGCTCGATGGAATTGGTGTCCTTGCTGCCCTTGGCGCAGCATTTGCACTGGCTTTCTTCTTCTTAGCTGGCGAAGGAATCACTGCGCAACGCGATAATCAATCAGTCACCATGTGGGGCTTTGGCTTTGCAGCACTTGCCTGGTCTTTGTTAATGCCGATCTGGACTTTTCCATTTGAAGTTTTTACAGTTTCAATTCCACTAGGTGGTGCGCTTGAGGGATTTAACACTCCTGGTTGGGTGCTAATTCTTTATGTAGTTCTAATTGGAACTGTACTTCCATACCTTTGCGTGATGAATGGTCTGCGCAATCTTTCCGCTTCTACCACCAGCGCATTTGGAATGCTAGAGCCAATCTTTGCTGGCGCTGTTGCATGGGTTTGGTTTGGTGAATCCTGGACAGTAATTCAGTTAATCGGTGGTGTAATTGTTATTGCCGGAATTTATATGGCAGATCGCGCACGCAGCGCGGCAAAATAAATTTTTTAGGAAATTAGTTTTCTTCAGGTTCGCGTTGCTGTGTGAAATCTTGCATGCCGCTATTAACTGGCATATCAACAAATCGGGCAATGTGAAGTTGTGCTGAAACAGTAATTGTTCGAGTAGGTCCGTTACGGTGCTTTGCCACAATTAAATCTGCTTCGCCTGATCGACTCTGCGGATCATATAAATCATCGCGGTGCAGCAAAATTACTACGTCGGCATCTTGTTCAATCGAACCTGATTCGCGAAGATCTGAAAGCATTGGTTTTTTATCAGAGCGTTGTTCAGGGGAACGGTTGAGCTGTGAGATTGCAATTACTGGAACGTCTAACTCTTTGGCCATCAACTTTAAGTGGCGAGAGAACTCAGAAACCTCTTGTTGACGGCTTTCTACCCGCTTGCCAGAGGTCATCAACTGCAGGTAATCAATCACAATAAGCTTTAAATCATGACGCTGTTTTAAGCGACGAGCTTTAGCGCGAATTTCCATCATGGAAAGATTTGGCGAATCATCAATAAATAATGGTGCATTTGAAATTTCACCCATACGTCGAGCTAGGCGTGACCACTCTTCATCAGATAGTGCACCAGAACGAATATTGTTTAAGCCAACCTTTGCTTCGGATGACAACATACGCATCGTGATTTCGGAACGTGACATTTCAAGTGAGAAAATAACTGAAGTTTTTCCATCATGAATTGATGCTTGACGTGCAATATCTAAACCAAGAGTTGATTTTCCAACCGCAGGACGCGCAGCAAGAACAATCATGTTTCCGGGATGCAAACCATTTGTTAATTTATCTAGATCGCGGAAACCTGTCATTACGCCTTCGATACCAACACCTTTAGAGATTGCTTCGATCTCATCGAGTGCTTGTGGCAACAAAGTACTTAGTTGAACATAATCTTCAGAGGTGCGTCGTTCGGTAACTTGAAAAACTTCGACCTGTGCTTGATCTACTGCTTCATCGACATCGCCTTCGACGGTGTAACCAAGTTGCACAATCTTGGTGCCAGCTTCAACTAAGCGACGCATGATTGCGCGTTCGCGCACAATCTTTGCGTAGTAACCAGCGTTGGCTGCAGTTGGAACAGAAGAAATCAATGTGTGTAGATAAGGTGCGCCACCGGCACGCGCGATATCGCCGCGCTTTGCTAGTTCAGCTGAAACAGTTACAGCATCAGCTGGTTCGCCGCGACCGTAAAGGTCAACAATTACATCGTAAATAAGTTCGTGCGCTGGGCGATAGAAATCACGTTCGCGCAAAATTTCGACGACATCGGAAATCGCATCTTTACTTAGGAGCATTCCGCCCAGAACAGATTGTTCAGCAATCAAATCTTGTGGTGGAGTGCGCTCAAATTCTGGCGCAGAGTTGTATGAAGAGTTGTTCTGTTGTCCGCTGCGGTTTGGAAGTTCTGCGATGCTCACGCGTAAAACCTCCCATTAACCACTGACATTTTTAGTGAATTGAGCGTGAATCGCGCTCAGGACGCAAAGGTATGAGTGCTGGCCAAGTTAAGCGAATACCCCCGCTTGTGCATGTGGGTAAAGCTGGGGATAACTCGGTGGATAAGCG
>JBILOR010000154.1:0-2860 GCA_044374325.1 Candidatus Planktophila sp. | reverse complement strand
AAAGTCAAGGAATTTTGCTTGGAGCCACAAAGCGCACCACCGCAACCAAGTGGACATATGAGCTAATCGATGGCGATCGCAAAACTGATAATCGCACTACTGGTGATGTTGCCTTTCACTTAGCGGCTTATGTTAACAAAACAAATACCCATTTAATTTATGATTCCGTCTTAGTGATTAATCAGAAACGTGAGATAACTTCGGGTGAGGTTAGATACGCAACTCGCAACGGCATCTCACCGAATAGCTGGAGTTATTCAACTCTGGACCAATCTGATAACGCAGTTCCGGTAGCTGGCTTTGATGTCGCAATTGCGCCGGAAAAAGCTGGCGTTAGAATGGCTTGGATTGCAGCTGGAGCTAACTCTGCACCAGTGCCAAACCAAATCAGAAGTACCTTTGTCGGAAAAACCAAGGAGATCGCTACAGCTACTATCGATGGCTATGGCACGCCTGGGGCTCGGATATCACTGTTAGATGGCGAACTAATATTTAACTGCGAATTGCGTCTTTGTTCGATGAACCTTACTCAACCTAATAATCCAATCCGGTTGGTGACTTCGCAACAAACGACAGAACCAGGTCACGGCATATTTGTTACCGTTGATAAGAAAAGATTTTTACTTGCGGCTCTTGATCGCCGTATCGCCTTTATCGCTGCTTAAATTATTTTGTAGGCAGGCTGTAAATTGACTTGCCAGTGTAGACATAGAGGCCAAAAGTTTTATTGAATTCCACCGCAATTGGTCTATCTGAAAAAGAATTTGTTGAAACAACTTTTCCATTTTTATCGAAAGTTTGTAGTGTGCCAGCACCCGCACTTTCATAAGCCGCATAAGTTGTTGAACTTGCACCGTTAGCAACAACTGCACTAGAAGTTGCTTTATATCTGACCGTCCAAGTTGGTTTTAGTGTTGCGTCAAACTTAGTTACTGTCGCGAGCGAGGTGGTTTTACTCTTTAAGAAGCCACCTAGTAAAAGTGTAGAAGTAGCGCTGGCCCAATTTCTAGTCGCCCCTTTCTCACCACTTCTTACTGATTGCACAATTTTTGGTGTTGAATCAACTTTGACGATTAGGCCATCACGTACACCGATCGCTTTATTTGCTAAAAACAATTCAGTGCCACTGCCGAGCAAAATACTGCTGCCATCACTATTTCGAATCACTTTATCCATCGTCGTATTTGTTTTGCCAACTCTTAAAGGTTTACCAAATTTTCCTAATAAATCCGCCGCCACGAACAATGAGCCCGCAGATTGCCAAGCAACTACTGAAATTCCGTTCTTGTTTACGCTCAATGAAGTTGGCAGGACTGGCGCAGTAAGTGGTAACTGATATTTGCCGGCGCCAGTTCCGGCACTACTTACTTTCCATAAGGTTAAATTATTCAAATCAGGGCGTAATGCACCTTCTTCTCCTGTAACCACACCGTCTGGATTAGCTGCAGTTGGCGATGGACTGGCAGCTCTCGATATAGCGATAGGTGCAGCAGAGGCTCCTGCTAACCAAATATTTCCACTGACATCAAGTGCGCCAGCTGAAATAGTAAATGCGGTTAAGTCAGAGAAGCTATGCAGCCATTTCTGTGAACCATCTTTGTTTAGTGCAGTTACATATCCACCAGTTGGCGTATTTCCAAATAGATAGATTGCGGTTTCGCCAACTAACATTCCAGCAATATCTTGATCCATTGGAATTGCTTTTACGATCGTTAGCGGAACTGTCGGTGCTGCTGTTAGTGGAGAAGTCGAAACTATGAGCAACGCGCTAAGAAGAGCCGCAACTTTTGCAAACATTTAAGCTAATTCGATCGAACGATCACGAGCCGCTTTCATTGACTTCGCAACTAACTGCGATAACTCACCTTCGTTAAATGAAGACAAGGCAGCAGCAGTGGTGCCGTTTGGGCTCGTTACATTCTCCCGAAGCTCAGTTGCTGTTTTTCCGCTCTCGGCCAAAAGTTTAGCTGCGCCAACTAAAGTTTGTACCGTTAGTTGAGTTGCAACTTCTGCACTTAAACCGAGCTCTTCGGCACCTGCAACCATAGCTTCGACAAATGCAAAGAAATATGCCGGGCCTGAACCACTTGTTGCAGTTACAGCATCTTGTAGCTCTTCGGCTACTTCAACTACCTGACCAGACTTAGCTAAAAATCCAGCTACAAATTCGCGTTGGGCTGAAGTCACGCCAATACCAAGAGAGATAGCCGCCATTCCGGCACCAACCATGGTTGCGGTGTTTGGCATCACCCGAATTACCGAGTTAGGTTTTCCTAAGTTATTGGTGATGAAATTAATTTTCTTGCCAGCTGCAAAACTTACAACGACTGCGGCCGGATTGATTTCGTTGCCAATCTCAGCCAAAACTGAAGCCATATCTTGTGGCTTTACAACTAAGAGAACTACATCGGCATCGCGCACGCTATCTGTAATCTCGGCAATCGAAACACCGTAACGGCTAGTTAGTTCGGTTGCTCGTTCGGCCCGCTTCTCGCAAACTGCAATATTGGCAGGGGATTGACCATATGAAATCAGGCCGGCAATTAACGCCTCGCCCATATTTCCAGCACCTATTACCGCAGTCTTCATTTCGCAATCTTACCTGTTCGCGATGTGCGCTTTTTGGTAATTACGCATAGGCTCAACCTCTATGTCCGAAGTTAAAGCAGGTTTTGCGCGCGATTGGGTCGAATTTGTTGACCCAAATGATGACGAAGAGATCTTTAAATGTGACCTCACTTGGTTAACTTCACACTGGACCTGTATTTATGGCGATGGCTGTAAAGGTGTTTTTGCTGATCGCCCAAATGATGGTTGCTGCACAGAAGGTGCAATGTATTCAGATGCCGAAGACGAGGCT
>JBILOR010000035.1:0-10062 GCA_044374325.1 Candidatus Planktophila sp. | reverse complement strand
AATTTATTTCTTCCGTAAGCCTGCTCGATTGGCGTACCAAGAATGTAAAGCGAATACATGTTAAATCCCAGATGCATTAATCCAGCGTGAGTAAGTGCGACTGTAATCAGGCGATACCACTCGTTGGTATATCTCAAATAATCTAATCCGGGTAAAAGTAATTGCAGCTGTAAATCAGGAATTAATTGTTGCGCTAAATAAGCCGCGCAGATAATTAAAATTAACGCATTTGTTGCGCTGCGTTTATTTAACACGAATTAAAACTATAAGCAGTTCTAGTTTTATTAAGCGACTGTTACTGAATTAATTTTGATTGGTGTTACTGGGCGATCTTGTGCGCCAGTCTTTGTTGTTGCGATTGCATCTACAACAGCTTGGCTTGCTGCATCTTTAACTTCACCAAAGATGCTGTGCTTGCGGTTTAACCAAGTTGTTGGTGCAACGGTAATAAAGAATTGTGAACCGTTGGTGCCGGGACCTGAATTAGCCATTGCAAGAATGTAGGGACGATCAAAAGTTAATTCGCCATGGAATTCATCGGCGAACTTATAGCCTGGGCCGCCAGTGCCTTGACCTAGTGGGTCGCCACCTTGAATCATGAAGCCATCGATAACGCGGTGAAAAACAGTGCCGTCGTAAAGATTGGCAGTTGATTTTTCGCCAGTACGTGGGTCAACCCATTCGCGTGCACCAGTTGCAAGTTCTACAAAGTTAGCAACTGTCTTTGGTGCGTGATCAGGAAAAAGTTCAACAACAATGTCGCCCATAGTTGTGTGCAGAGTTGCTGTTGTCATTTTATTTTTCCTTTTCGTTTTTTAAATGGGTGCGTGAAATTGTTACTTGAGTGGAGACCAGGGGAATCGAACCCCTAACCCCCGCCTTGCAAAGGCGGTGCTCTACCAATTGAGCTAGGTCCCCGTGTTGAGCGGGGGGTGGGCCTAGATGGACTCGAACCATCGACCTCTTCCTTATCAGGGAAGCGCTCTAACCAGGCTGAGCTATAGGCCCGCAAATAATGGATTTATCTGCAGTAAGCGCCAAAGGTTACCCCGAAGTCGCCACTTAACCAAAACTCGTGCGTATCTAAGCAGGTTCTGCTGGAGAAGTCGCCCCTGATTCCTCAGGGTTACAAGTCACGGACAAGAGTTGAGCGCCATCGTCGAGGTTTACTAGGCGAACCCCCATGGAATCGCGACCGGTTTGGCGAACTTCTGCCGCTGGTGTGCGCATAACGGTGCCACCTGAGGTGATGGCCAAAATTTCATCTTCATTGCGCAGAACTAGTGCGCTAACCAGTGAACCACGGGAATTCTCATCGATTTTGGCAGCCTTGATACCTATGCCACCACGGCCTTGGAGGCGATATTCATCGAGTGGAGTTTTCTTGCCGTAACCACCATCGGTTGCAGTGAAAACAAAAGTATCGCCAGCATGTTGGGCGGTAATGCGCGCCATTGTTAATAGTTCATCATCTGCACGGAACTTCATTCCGATTACACCACTTGTTGAACGACCCATTGGGCGAAGTGATTCATCATCGACTGCAAAACGAACCGACATGGCTTTTTTCGAAACTAGTAAAAGTTCATCGCCGGCATCAACTAGAGCTGCGCTAACAACTTCATCTTCACCTTTGAGTGCAATTGCAATTAAACCGCCAGCTCGTGGTGAGTCATATTCAAGCAACGCACTCTTTTTAATCAATCCGGCTTTAGTTGCTAATACCAAATGAGGTGCCGCGTTGTAATCTTTAATTGACAGAACTTGGGCGATGTTTTCTTCTGGTTTAAATGCCAGAAGGTTGGCCACGTGTTGACCGCGGGCATCACGACCAGCGTCAGGTAGTTCGTGAACTTTCGCGCGATATACCCGACCTTGATTAGTAAAGAACAATAACCAGTCATGGGTTGAAGCGACAAAGAAATGATCCACTACATCGTCTTGTTTAAGAGAGGCGCCTTTAACTCCGCGACCACCGCGACGTTGTGAACGATAAAGATCGGCCATGGTGCGTTTTGCGTAACCGCCACGAGTAATTGTTACAACTACATCTTGATCTGGAATTAAATCTTCGGCTGAGAAATCACCTTCACTGGCGACGATTTGGGAACGGCGATCGTCGCCATATTTAGCAACAACTTCAGCTAGTTCTGTTGCGATTATTTCGCGCTGTTTTTCTGGGCTAACTAAAATTGCATTTAACTCAATAATGTCAGCCATCAAGGTGTCATACTCGTCGTTGATCTTCTGACGCTCAAGGGCTGCAATACGACGCAACTGCATATCTAGAATTGCGTTAGCTTGAATTTCATCAACATCGAGTAACTTCATTAAACCAGTGCGAGCTTCTTCAGGCGTAGTTGATGCGCGAATCAGGGCAATAACTGCATCAAGGGCATCAAGGGCTTTCAAATAACCTTGCAAGATATGTGCGCGACGTTCTTTTTCAACTAAACGATATTTTGTACGTCGAACAATTACTTCGACTTGGTGATCGATGTAGTACTTGATGAATTCATCAAGACGTAGCGTGCGTGGGACTCCGTCGACAAGTGCCAACATGTTTGCGCCGAAGGTATCTTGAAGTTGGGTCTGCTTATAAAGGTTATTTAAAACAACTTTTGGAATTGCGCTATTTTGCAGAACTACAACTAAGCGTTGACCAAGACGTTCATTTCCTTCGTCGCGTACATCAGCGATACCTTTAATTTTTCCATCTTTAACAAGTTCAGCAATTTTTAAAGCTAAATTATCTGGATTAACTTGGTAAGGAAGTTCGGTAACCACCAAACAGGTGCGCTTATTAATTTCTTCAACTTGTACAACTGCGCGCATGGTGATTGAGCCACGACCTGTGCGGTAAGCAGATTCAATGCCGGTGCGACCAACAATTAGTGCCTTGGTAGGAAAGTCAGGACCTTTAACAATTTTCATCAACTGTTCGAGTAGCTCTTCAGGTTTAGCATCTGGGTGAGCAAGGGACCATGCCACACCTTCGCCAATTTCACGCAAGTTATGCGGTGGAATATTTGTAGCCATACCAACAGCAATACCGGCGCTGCCATTAACTAATAAGTTTGGGAAACGTGAAGGTAAAACATTTGGCTCTTGAGAGCGACCATCGTAGTTAGGTGAGAAATCAACCGTGTCTTCATCGATATCACGCATCATTTCCATAGCGATATGTGACAAACGAGCTTCGGTGTAACGCATTGCCGCAGCTGGGTCATTACCTGGCGAACCAAAGTTTCCGTTGCCATCTACTAATGGATAACGAAGTGACCAATGTTGAGCTAACCGAACAACTGCGTCGTAAATCGCGGTGTCACCGTGTGGGTGGTAATTACCCATTACATCACCGACGATACGAGATGACTTGTAGTAGCCCTTATCTGGGCGATAACCAGCGTCATACATTGCGTATAGAACGCGGCGGTGAACTGGCTTTAAACCGTCACGGATATCTGGCAGGGCGCGGCCAACAATGACCGACATTGCATAATCTAAATAAGAGCGAGCCATCTCGACCTGAAGGTCGACAGTTTCTTGGCGATCGTAATCTTTTCTTATTTCATCCATTTAAATATCCAAAAATCTAACATCTTTAGCGTTACGTTGAATAAATGAGCGACGCGGTTCGACATCTTCACCCATTAAGACTGAGAACAAATCATCGGCAGCTGCTGCGTCATCAAGAGTTACTTTGACTAACACTCGGTGCTCTGGGTCCATGGTGGTGTCCCAAAGTTCTTTGGCTGGCATTTCGCCCAAACCTTTAAAGCGTTGAATGCCATCTTCTTTTGGTAAACGCTTACCGGCATCAATACCGATCTTGATCATGCCATCGCGCTCGCGATCAGAGAATGCATATTGAACTGGTTCCTTGCCGCCCCATTTTAATTTATATAGAGGTGGTTGAGCTAAATAAACAAAACCGCCTTCAATAAGTGGTTTCATGAAACGGAAAAGAAGTGTTAGTAAAAGGGTTCGAATATGTTGACCATCAACATCAGCATCGGCCATCAAGATAATCTTGTGATAGCGCAAGTTGGCAACATCAAAATCATCGTGGATTCCGGTGCCAAGTGCGGTAATTAAAGCTTGTACTTCATTATTTTGTAAAACGCGATCAATTCGCGCTTTTTCAACATTTAGAATTTTTCCGCGGATTGGTAGAACGGCTTGATTACGTGAGTCACGGCCACCTTTAGTTGACCCACCAGCTGAATCACCTTCAACAATGTAAAGTTCACATTTCTCTGGATCAGTCCATTGGCAATCAGCTAACTTGCCAGGCATACCGCGGCCTTCTAATAAACCTTTACGACTACGTGAAAGATCGCGAGCTTTGCGAGCGGCAACGCGAGCGGCTGCTGCATCAATGCTTTTACGGACAATGTCTTTACCTTCGCTTGGATTCTGCTCAAACCAAGCAGTTAAAGCCTCATTTACGCACTTTTGTGTAAATGATTTAGCTTCAGTGTTTCCTAGTTTAGTTTTTGTTTGACCTTCAAATTGTGGTTCAGCTAATTTAATTGAAACGATTGCAGTTAAACCTTCACGCACATCGTCGCCAGTTAAACGATCTTCCTTCTTTTTAATAAATCCTTGATCTTCGCCGAATTTATTTACAATTGATGTGAGAGCGGTGCGAAAACCTTCTTCATGGGCGCCGCCTTCGTGAGTATTAATTGTGTTGGCAAATGTGTAAACAGATTCAGAGAATCCAGCATTCCATTGCATGGCTATTTCTAGAGACATGCGAGCTTTTTTATCTTCGTTCTCAATGAAAATAATTGACTTATGTGTTTCGCCGCGAGTGGTATTTAAATGCTTAACAAAGTCAGCGATGCCGCCATCGAATTTATAAACTACTTGTAGTTGTTCGCCTTTTTCATCAACATGTCCGGCGCGATCATCTGTTAAAGTAATTGTGAGACCGCGATTTAGAAATGCCATTTCGCGGAAACGGGTCGATAAAATTTCAAATGAAAAATCAGTAGTGTCGAAGATTTCTACCGATGGCCAAAATTGAACTGTGGTACCCGTAGTTGTCGCGGTTGCACCTTTGGCAACTGGTGCGTTAGGAACTCCTAATTTATAAGATTGAGTCCAAGTAAATCCGTCGCGTAAAACAGTTACCGCTAAATCTGTGCTGAGTGCGTTTACAACCGAGATACCAACACCGTGTAGTCCACCAGATACCGAGTAGCCACCGTCGCCGAATTTTCCGCCGGCGTGCAAAACAGTTAGAACAACTTCAAGAGCTGGCTTCTTTTCAACTGGGTGCATGTCGACCGGAATTCCACGTCCGTTATCAACTACTTTCACGCTGCCATCGGCCATCAATGTGACATTGATTTCGGTACAAATTCCAGCTAAAGCTTCATCTACTGAGTTATCTACAACCTCATAAACCAAGTGGTGGAGGCCGCGCTCGCCAGTGGAGCCGATATACATGCCGGGGCGTTTACGAACCGCCTCAAGGCCTTCAAGGACGGTGATCGCGCTGGCGTCGTAATTGCCCGACTTTTCGACCACTTATGGCGCTCCTTCGATCTTAAAAAATCGCCCTAAAGGGCGGCTAGGGATAAATCCCGCTGCTAATAGGCTTTATCCTAGTGGTAAAAGCGTTGCAGATCTAGCCGTTATTAGCCCTGTGGGTAGGTTTTAAGCGATCTTTAACTACCCATTTAGGGTTCCTATTGGAAAATGGAGAAAATCACCCTTTCTGGGCGATTTAACCGAAAGTATCGCGTGGGCCTCGTGCGCCTTTGATGGTTCGTATCCCGCGCTTCCAACTTGGGCCCTGGGGGCCAATTATTGAAAGTTTTTCAACTAAAGCTCCGGGTGCACTGGCTTGGAGTGAAGCTAAAACAACGTTGCTGATTAAATTTAATTGAGTTGCCCACGCAGTTGAGGAAGTTCTAATTGTTAGAACACCTTCCAAGATTGCAATTGGTTCGGTGTGTTCGGCAATTTCGGCGCCGACGATATTTTCCCAATTCGCAAAAAGATTTCCTTCGGCGATACCACTTTGCCACTCGCGGTCCTGGATTAAATTTTTTAGAACATCGCTTATTAATTGTGGATCAGTTGGGTTTAGGTTCACTTCTCGAACCGGTTTAGCTTTTTTTATATAACCGGTTTTGTAAGAAATAAATAAATCTTTAGCAAGATCTCGTTTAGACATACTACTTACCTACCTTTACCTGGCCAGGTGTCACATAAAACTTCGCACTGTTTAAGTCGGCAGGTAGATCACTTTCAACTGCTGCAGTGATGATTGTTTGTTCAGCCATATGAGTTGCTGCAACTAATTGCAAACGACGAGAAGTATCTAACTCGGCAAACACATCATCTAAAATTAAAATTGGGTCGGAACCCTCTTTTTTTAACAGGTTAAAAGAACCAATACGTAAAGAGATTGCCATAGACCAAGATTCGCCGTGACTGGCATAACCTTTAGCTGGAAAGTCACCAATTGTTAGCGTTAAGTCGTCACGGTGTGGCCCAATTAAAGTGGTTCCGCGTTCAATCTCTTGGTATTGAACTTCTTCAAGTCGGTTGGTTAAAACCGCAATATTGTTTACTGTGTCGCTACTTAAACCTTCAGTGCTTGATTTATAAGAGATGCTTGCTGGTTTAGCTTCATTTAAGTTGCGATAATTTTCAGTGACGAACGGATTTAGCGCAGCTACCAGCGCAATGCGTTCGGCAGTTAAATTGGCGCCGATATTTATCAACTGCTCACTCCATGGCTGAAGAGTGGCGCTATTAGATCTAGTTTTTAGAAGTGTATTACGCTGTTTTACAACACGTTCGTAATCAGCAATAACTCCAGCTAAACGTGGGCTGCGGGTGATTAATAACCGATCTAGAAAATCGCGTCGGTTACCTGGGTCGCCTCGAACTAAATCTAAGTCTTCTGGCGAAAAATAAACTATTTGGCAAGCGCCCAAAATTTCGCGTTGGCTACGAGTTGGGTTTTGGTTAATGCGGGCTCGATTAGCTTTGCTTACATTAATTTCTAAATCTATTTGTAAAGTGCGATCGTCACGTTCAATCTCAGCTCGGATAATTGCTTGAGTAGCGCCTAGGGAGATAAGTGGTTGGTTGTTTGCAACACGGTGCGAAGATAAGAAACTTAAATAAATTAGTGATTCGGCGATATTTGTTTTGCCGCTGCCGTTATCACCGATAAATGTGTTTACACCAGGTTGAAGATTTAACTCTAGGTTTTTGTAAGACCTGAAATCTTTAAGCGCTAACTTTGTGATGCGCATCTTGAGTATCTATCGGTTAAATAAATTTACTTAAGAGGCATAACGCATCGGCATTAATAAGTAACGATAGTATTCGATAGCCGCACCATCTTTGGTAGATCGTCCCATCAAGATCGCTGGCTTATTTGAACCGGTAAAAGAAATTTGTACATATGGTGTACCAACTGCATTTAAACCATCAGCTAAGAAAACTGGGTTAAACGCGATTGAAATATCTTCACCGGTTAATAAAATTTCAATTGACTCGGTGGCTTGGGCTTCTTCTCCCGCACCCGCCTCGAGTGAGAGTGAGCCGTCAGTAAATTCCAAACGGAGTGGAACTGTTTTATCTGTTACTAGAGCTACACGGCGTACCGAATCTAAAAGTGGTGCTACTTCAACAATTGCGGTTGTGGTGATTTCTTGTGGGAGTAAATGGCGGTATGGCGGGAAGGTTCCATCAAGCATTCGTGAAGTCATTGTTTTGCTTTCGCCAGCAAAGCCAGCTAAACGATCGTGGCTTGCTGCTGAACCAAGAGATAAAGAAACTTCCTTAGAGGTTGTTAGTGATTTGGCGGCATCAGCTAATGTGCGCGCGCGTAATAAAGCCGTGGTTTCTACGCCTGGTTTTGATGGTTGCCACTGCATTTCGCGCACAGCTAGGCGGTATCGGTCTGTAGCTGCCAAAGTAACAGTGTTCTCGTTTACTTCAACATGCACACCAGTGAGGGTAGGAAGTGAATCGTCGCGGCCTGCGGCAATTGCAACTTGGGCAACCGCAGTTGCAAAAGTATCGCTTGCTATCACGCCAGTACTTTCTGGAAGTTCAGGCAAGTTTGGATATTCATTTATCGAAAGTGTTGGCAAAGTAAATTTTGCACTGCCGGAAGTTACTAAAACTCGAGTGCCGTCTAAAGTGATTGTGATTGGCTTGTTTGGAAGCGATCTAGTTATTTCTACTAATAATTTTCCAGGAACTAAAACTTTTCCAGCTTCAATAATTTGGGCTGCGAAATTAGCCTTGCTTGATGTTTCTAAGTCTGAACCAGAAAGTTCAACGTTTGAACCTGTAGCGTCAATTACTATTCCGAGTAGCTCGGTTTTGATTGGGCGGGTAGATAAACTGCGGGAAACCCAATTAACGCAATCTGCTAGCGCGCTCTGTTCGACAATGAATTTCATTTGGTTAGCCTTCCCGCTGTAGTAAAACTTTGCAAGTTTTTTGTTTTAAATAATTGATAAAAAAAATTAACTAACGGGAATCGCACAGGTGTTTTTATATAGTTATATGTAGTAGTAGTAACTAGAGCGTATTTCTGTGGGAAACCTTCATAACCCCAAGTCAGAGGCGAATTAAAGACATTTAACCTGTGGGAAAGGTTGTGGGTAAAACCGTTTAAAAAGAGCGAAGTTGGAGCAGGCTTTAACACTTCAACAACATACTTAATAGTTACCCACATAAAACCCCTCCTTTTCCACAGTTATCCACAACTTATACACAATCTGGGGGTAATTCCCCTCAAATCAGACAAATACCTACTTTTGAGCTTGTTGCTTAATCCGGTTCGTTAATTCAGTGACTTGGTTATAGATAGAGCGACGCTCAGCCATTAATTGGCGGATTTTCCGATCGGCGTGCATAACGGTCGTATGGTCGCGGCCGCCGAACATTTGACCAATTTTAGGCAAAGAGAGATCAGTGAGCTCGCGGCACAAATACATCGCGATCTGGCGGGCATTTACCAAAACTCTAGAACGCGAAGTTCCACAAAGGTCCTCAAGGGTCAAACTGAAATAGGCAGCTGTTTGAGCCATGATCGCCTGGCCGGTGATTTCAGGGGCCGCATCGGTTGGCATTAAATCTTTTAGAACAATTTCAGCCAAACCTAAATCAACACCTTGGCGACTAAGTGAGGCAAAAGCAGTAACGCGAATTAACGCACCCTCTAGTTCACGAATATTGGTAGAGATTTTGCTTGCAATATATTCCAAAACATCATCAGGTGCGTTTAATTTATCTTGCGCAGCTTTTTTGCGCAGAATCGCGATACGAGTTTCAATTTCAGGTGGCTGAATATCGGTAATTAAACCCCATTCGAAACGACTACGTAAACGATCTTCAAGAGTGGTTAATTGCTTTGGTGGGCGATCACTTGAAATAACGATCTGTTTATTAGCGTTATATAAAGTGTTGAAAGTGTGGAAGAACTCTTCTTGAGTACGCTCTTTGTTTTCCAAGAATTGAATATCGTCAACTAATAAAATATCTAAATCGCGGTAACGGCGCTGGAAAGCCGAAGCTTTATCGTCGCGAATTGAGTTAATAAAGTCATTTGTAAATTCTTCAGAGGAAACATAACGCACGCGGACATTGCCATATAGCTCTTTTGCGTAAGCACCAATAGCGTGCAACAAGTGGGTTTTTCCTAAACCTGATTCACCATAAATAAATAGCGGGTTGTATGCCTTTGCTGGCGCTTCAGCAACAGCAACAGCCGCAGCGTGAGCGAATCGGTTAGAAGAACCAATAACGAAAGTTTCAAAAATGTATCGTGGGTTTAATTGTGATTGTTCAGAACTTTTACTCGCAGCTACCGAAGTATTGGAATTGTCATCACGCCCAGTTCCAGATTTTGGCGCAGCAATCTCAAATTCAACTTCAGGAGCTGCCGGGTTGTTAGAAACCTCTAAAGTCTCATCGATGGTTACGGCAATATTTGCTCGTTCATTTAACTCACGCGATAAAACTTCACCTAAAACTGAACGAAGCCGGGTTTCTAAAACATCTTTTGCAAAA
>JBILOR010000036.1:0-10062 GCA_044374325.1 Candidatus Planktophila sp. | reverse complement strand
CTAACAAGCTTGCGGCCCACAAAGATAAAGAGAATCAAAAGCGGTGCAGTCGCTAAGAATGCACCACCCATTTGCAATGCGTAATCCAGTCCGTACATTGGCTTGAGCTGCGTTAGCGCTACTTGTAATGTGAAATTTTGTGGGTTCTGCAAGACGATTGTTGGCCACAAATAATCGTTCCACGAGGCTAAAAAGGCGAATAAGCCAAGTACAAATGAGCTTTGGCGAATGATCGGGAGCACAATTCCAAAGAAGATTCTTGGGACACTTGCACCGTCAATGCTGGCAGCTTCGAGAAGTTCATTCGGAACTTGTGCGTCAATAATCTGGCGCATCCAAAATACGCCAAACGCGGTAACTAGTGCAGGCACGATAAGTGCATACAAAGTGTCGATCATTTGGAGATTTTTAACCAAGATAAATAGCGGGATGATTCCCAACTGGCTAGGCAACATCATCGTTCCGACAATAAAGATAATAAAGAACTTACGTCCCTTGAAGTTCAGTTTCGCAAAAGCGAAACCGGCAAAAGCCGAGAAGACAACTTGAGCTACGGCGATAGAAATACCGACAATGAATGTGTTCATCAAAGCGGTTCCGAAATAAACACCTTCGGCGTTAAGCACTTTCTCGGCAACGATCAGGAATCGGCCACCAGGAATTAGAGACGGTGGACTCTTGGAGATCTCAGCATTCGTGTTTGAGGAAACCACAAACATCCAGTAGAACGGAAAGATTGAAAGAAAAGTAATTAACGCAAGGGCTAAATAACTAAATGGTGAAGTGCGTTGCCACTTTGGAATCTTCTCCATTATCGCCCACTTCCATCATTGGAAATTCGGCGAGTGATTAAGAAGTTGATCACCGAAATAATCAGCACAATTACGGTAATTGCGATACCGATAGCGGCGGCGTAGCCATACTTATTATTAACGAACGCCTGGTTGTAGAGAAATAACGTCAAGGTCAAGAACTGCTTACTTGATCCACCATCAGCGGCTAATTGCTGTGGTTCAGCAAATACTTGCAAGCCGCCAATAGTGCCAACCACTAGCACGAAAGTAATCGTATTTTTGAGCTGTGGAAGCGTGACATAAATGAATTGCTGCCATTTGGTAGCGCCATCAACGGCGGCAGACTCATAAAGTTCATCTGGAATCGCCAACATTGAAGCCAAGAAAATCAGCGTGTTGTAGCCAATCCAGCGCCAGGTAATCATGGCAGCAATTTGAATATGGCTCGGAACCACACCTTCAATAAAGTCAATATTGTCAACGCCAAAGAGCCCAAGAATTCCATTGATAATTCCGAAATCTCGACCAAACAACTGACCAAAAACAATTGTGATTGCGATTACCGAAGTGATATTTGGAACCAAGAAGATGGTTCGCCAAAAGGATGCGCCACGCAATCGCTTACTTCTAAGGATTACAGCTAGCCCAATCGCCATTGCCATTTGTGGAAATGTTGAAAGCGCCCAGATGCTAAAAGTATTTCTAATAGCTAACCAGAAATCTGAGTCGCCCCAGAGGGTTACGAAGTTTTGAACTCCGTTGAAAGTTGATCCACCAAGCGGATCCCATTTATAAAATGAAATATAGATTGAATAAATTACTGGAGCCAGACCGAAAATTAAGAAAATCACAAAGAATGGTGCAATGAACGGGATGCCGAAACGATGGTCTAGCGAAGCTACACCTTCGATTGGTTTCTTAGTTTTTGCAGCCTTCTTTGGATTAGCTGATTTCCAAGGTGAGAGAGGCGCCTTGCGGCGCCTCTCTGTGACCTTTAAACGGCTCATAAGTTTTTCAGTACCTAGTTATAAATAGCTAGTTAGTGATAACTTTTTTGATGTCTACCAAGACTTGATCCCAAGACTTCTTTGCCGTCATCTTCTTGGCAGCAACACGTCCGAGGCCTGCTCCAATAGCTTGATCAATTGCACGTTGCAGTTTGCCTTCAAAGATAGGCTTCACTTTAGAAACACCCTCAGAGTAAATCTTTCCAACTGGGGCGTTATTAAAGAATGGATCTTTGTATTCAAGCAACGCAGGATCCTTGTACAGAACCGAAGCTGCTGGGAAGAGACCGTAGGTCTTAAATACCTTTAGCTGTTGTTCTGGAGCGAGGTACCAACTGATGAAGTCATAGGCCTCTTGCGGGTACTTGGCATAAGAAGGAACGGTTAGCTGTGTTCCGCCTTGGTTGCCGCCGCCACCAGGAAGAGCTGCAATATCCCATTTACCTGAAGTATCTGGAGCTTGCTGCTTGATGTAATCCATCATCCAGGCCGGAGCCAAGATTGTTGCGAAAGTTCCCTTATTCATTCCGATATTCCAGTCAGATGTGTACTGACCGATTCGAGTTCCAATGCCGGCTTCGGTTGCCTTAATTGTGGTGTCCCAGGCCTTCTTAACCTGCGGATTAGTGTCATAAATTAACTTGCCAGCATCAGTTCCATCATTCTTGTAATACTTTTCAGTACCTTGATTCATGATTGCGGCATAAATTGTTCCGGCATTATCAACAAATCCCTTGCCGGCTTTCTTATCGGCTGCGCTTAGCTTTGAGTTGTACTTAACTCCAGTTGCGATGAACTTGTCCCAAGTTGGCCAAAGTTTTCCAACTGCGCCACGCTCTGTAGGTAGTCCAGCTTTCTTGAACAAGTCAACGCGGTAAGCAACTTCGAGCCCACCCACATCTGTTGGGAATCCGATAACGCTGTCGTCATATCCAACGCCTTGTTCCCAGCGCCATGGCAAATAATTCTTCTTAAAATCTAGGGCTGTTTTACCTGCAGCAATGCCAGCCGAAACGTTGGCATCAGATGTTTTCATCTTGCGCAAATCAGTAAAGCACTTTGGATATGAACGCCAGTATCCGGAATATTGAACTTCGACAGCCACAATATCTGGACCGGTCTTCGAGGTACATGCGGTGACCATATTTGTGCCATTTAGAGGATCTAGATCTGACTTCTTAATTTGCAAAGTAATCTCTGGGTGCAGGTTCTTATATTCCTGTACCAACTGGCGTTGAATAACATCGCCGAAAGTCCAGATGGTGATTGTGACTGGGTCTGCTGCGCGAGCTGGGGTGCCCAGAACGCCGGCGGCCAAAATTGCTGCGGTTGAAACCGCAATTGAGCCTCTAAATAAGGTCTTCTTACGCATAGCCAACTCCTCGATAATTAACAGCGCCAATTAAAAAAGTTATCGTTTCGTAGTACCAATTTGCCTACCCTAGAGGTAGGCTCTTACGCACTATGAAAGCGGTTTCACACTACTGTATCTAAGTGTGTAATTGCCAGAAGCGCAACACTTATTGAGCCAAGTTGTATTTTGTTATCAAAGCGTGACCGAGCAGGAGAGACAGAGGAATTATCAGCGTGAGCCAGAAGCGAAAGTCCCGAGTGCAAGTTTCGGCCTTATTGTCAGCTGCTTTTTTGGCGAGTTCGATTATTGCCATTACGCCTGCAACTATTTCTCAAGCTGCCCAGCCAAAAGTTCTCAAGCTTCTTTGGTCTGACGAATTCAATGGGAAAAAAGGCTCGTTGCCCTCTTCTAAAAATTGGGAATATGACATAGGCAATGGTTACGGATGGGGCAACGCCGAACTTGAGTACTACACCAACAAACCTGCCAATGTTTCAACTGACGGCAAGGGTAGATTGGTTATTTCTGCGAATCGAATTTCAGATGCACAAGGTAACGCCACCGATAATTCCAGTGCCACAGCTCAAATTCTAAATTCCTGTTGGGAATGTCAATTTACAAGTGCGAAAATTAAATCGTCCAAAAAAGTACAGTTTCAATACGGGCGCATCGAGGCTCGCATGAAAGTTGCGCCAGGTCAAGGAACTTGGCCTGCTTTCTGGATGCTTGGCGCTGATTTACTAGATGGCAATCCTTGGCCCGAATGTGGCGAAATTGATATTGTCGAAACTCGCGGCGTAGAACCAAATCGAGTTTCCGCAGTTCTGCATGGTCCAGGTTACGGAAAAGGTCCTGGTGTTGGCGGCACATACGAAAACCCAACCCCAGTAAGCGATGCCTACCATATATATGCGATTGAATGGAAAAAGAATAAAATCGATTTCTACTTTAATGATCGATTAATTTCCAGCCAAACGCCTGATTCGGTAAAACCTGGTCGATGGGTTTTTAATCAGAAATTCTATTTGATTCTCAACTTGGCAATGGGTGGAGAATTTGGTGGCGACATTGATCCTGCTATTAAGCAAACACAACTATTTGTTGATTACATCCGCTACTTCTCAGTTGATGGAGTTGGCAAGGTAACTAAGCAATAACCCTGGGAAATAATTCATTTTCACGGGAATCGTCCAGCAAAGGGAGAAAAAATGAATAACCGAACACTTAAGACAGGACGAGCTTTAGTTTCGCTTGCCCTGGCAATTACTGCTTCATTCATAGCGGTACCTTCAAGCACCGCAGCTGGCTTACCGTCAGCTCGTTTAGTAAGTCCAAGTTATGACGCTACAAACAGCGTTGATGCTACTGGCGATATCGCGCAGTACTACTCAGCCGGCACCAAGGCGTTTTACACATATATCGGCCACGGTACAAAGCTTTCACTTACTTACATGGTTACAACTGATGGAATGACACCGGCTTTTAACCAAGAAGTACGTTTGCAGATCAATGCACCATATAGTGGCTCAAAAGCTAACTGGGTAACAGCTGATGGCACCAAAGTGACCGCGCAAGATGGCGGAAACTTTGGACTTGAGCTTGTGGGCAAAACTGACTCAATGGGTAAAGTAACTTTCGATGTTACTAACACCGATACAACTGGCCTGGAAGATGCACCAACTTCACCAATTCAAGATCGTAGTGCAATTAAGCCGGCTCGTCTTTACGGAACTATGAAGGTTGTTATCGTTGGCAAAGGTGACAAGGATGCAGATACTGATCTAGTTACATTTGATATCACTAATGCGGCACCAACAGTTTTTGCTGTTCCAGCAGCTGCGCCAGTAGCTCAGAAAGTGGCTGCAGTAGCAACATCGTTAAAGGTTGGTAAGACTTTGACTCTTCCAGCTAAGAGCGCAAGTGGATTGTCTGTGAAGTGGGTTTCAAACACTAAGACTATCTGTACTGTTTCTGGCACCAAAGTAACTGCAAAGAAGAAGGGTTCTTGCTCGGTAACGGGCACAAACGCTGGCGATGCAAAGAACATCGCGCTTTCAGTAACAAAGAAAATCACAGTAAAGTAATTCAATAAAGAACTGCCCGCCTTAACTCGATTATGAGTTAAGGCGGGCAGTTCTCTTTGTAGCCCCGAAGGGATTCGAACCCTCGTAGCTGGCTTGAGAAGCCAGAGTCCTAGGCCGCTAGACGACGGGGCCCTAGTCCTATTATTTTCAAAAACGATCACCTGCGGTTTTCGTTTTCTTTCTTCAAAGTTAATCGCTTTTGGCTTTTAACTTCTTCGTGCTGGTCTTGCGCTGGGGTACCAGGACTCGAACCTAGACTTACTGAACCAGAATCAGCAGGGCTGCCAATTACCCCATACCCCATTAAGGCATTCGCCCAAACGCGCTGACCGGCATTGGTCAGCGAGGGCTAAGAATACCTTAGGAATTACCGCGCTTCTAACGCTGGTTTTTCGCTTGTTTTTAAGGCTTTGCGAGCAGATCGGTGAAATCTGTTACCGACATTTGCTCGAGCTTTGCGCGATCAAGTGTGGCATCGAGAATCTGCTTCTGCTGATCTGCTGAGTAAATGCGCGCCAAGTTAGTGCGGAACTTTTCAATTAACAGCGGGATTCCTTCGGTACGACGACGTGCGTGACCGATTGGGTATTCAACAGCGATTTCAGCAAGTTTAGTGCCGTCATTGAATTCAATGGTTAGCGCATTTGCGATCGAACGCTTTGCTGGATCATGGTAATCAGCGGTGTAAGAAGTATCCTCAACACAAACAATCTTCTCGCGCAAAGCATCGATGCGTGGATCAGCTGCAATATCTTCTTCGTAGTCACGAGCAGTTAGACGACCAAAAATCAGCGGAACTGCAACCATATACTGAATACAGTGATCGCGATCTGCTGGATTATTCAGTGGACCTTTCTTATCGATAATTCGGATACAAGCTTCGTGGGTGCGAATTGTTACCGACTTAATGTCATCTGAAGTTTTTCCAGCTGCAACCATCTGTCCTTGAAGTGTCATGGCTGCTTCAACTGCAGTTTGGCTATGGAATTCAGCTGGGAAAGAAATCTTAAAGAGCACGTTCTCCATTACATAAGTACCGTAAGGACGTTGGAACTTGAAATGATTTCCCTTAAATGAGGAATCGTAGAAACCCCAAACTTTGGCAGTTAACACTGATGGGTAGCCCATTTCGCCAGTCTTCGCGATCATTGCTAAACGAACTGCGCGTGAAGTTGCATCGCCGGCAGCCCATGATTTACGGGAACCCGCATTTGGAAAATGGCGGTAAGTGCGCAGAGCTTGGCCATCGACCCAAGCAAGTGAAACTGCATTTAAAGTTTGCTCGCGAGTTAAACCGAGCATCTGTGAAACAACTGCAGTTGATGCGACCTTAACTAGAATTACGTGATCTAGGCCCACCTTGTTAAATGAGTTCTCGAGTGCAATACAGCCTTGAATTTCATGGGCTTTGATCATTGCAGTCAAAATATCTTTTACAACTAACTTCTTGCCAGTTGCATATTCTGGGTTACGAGAAATCCAGTCAGCGGTGGCCAAAATCGCGCCTAAGTTATCTGACGGATGGCCCCATTCGGCTGCTAGCCAAGTGTCATTGAAATCTAACCAGCGAATCATTGCGCCAATATTGAAGGCGCCTTGTACTGGATCTAACTTGTAACCGGTACCTGGCACACGTACGCCAGTTTCGATTTCGCCTTGTGGCACAAGTGGACCGAGTAATTTACGGCAAGCTTCGTACTCAAGGGCTTCTAAACCGCAACCGATGGTGTCGAGTAAACAGTTATATGCGGTCTCGTAGGCAACATCTGAAGTAACTTGAAAATTAAGGGCGTAATCAACGATATCGACAATCTCTTTATCGAATTCTTGGACCGGGCGCGCGATATGTGATGACACGTTATTTCCTTTTCAGTTAGTTTAGTTTGAGCTAAGAATTAAGAGCGTTTATCTAGTGGGACGAAAGCTAGATCTTCAGGGCCGGTGTAGTTAGCACTTGGGCGAATGATCTTGTTATCAATACGTTGTTCAATAACGTGTGCTGCCCAACCGGTGGTGCGAGAGATGATGAAGATTGGCGTAAAGAAAGAGGTTGGGATATTCATTTTGTTGTAGGAAACTGCTGAGAACCAATCAAGATTTGGGAACATATTCTTGGCATCCCACATAACTGACTCGATGCGCTCGGCTACGTTATAAAGGTTCATGTCACCTTGAGTTTGAGATAACTCTTGCGCCACAGTCTTAATCACTACGTTGCGTGGGTCTGAGATTGTGTAGACCGGGTGACCGAAGCCGATTACTACCTCTTTATTGGCTACGCGAGCACGAATATCGGCCTCGGCTTCATCAACGCTTGAATAACGTTCTTGAATTTCGAGGGCAACTTCATTAGCGCCACCATGCTTTGGTCCGCGAAGTGCGCCAATAGCACCGGTAATTGCTGAGTACATATCTGAACCAGTACCTGCGATAACGCGGGCAGTAAATGTTGAAGCGTTGAACTCATGCTCTGCGTAGAGAATCAGTGAAATCTGCATAGATTTTTCCCATTGTGCATTAGGAACTTCGCCATGCAACATATGCAAGAAATGAGCTGCAACTGAATCATCGGCTGTCTCTACTTCAATCTTCTTGCCGCTATGGCTGAAGTGATACCAGTAGACCAAAATCGAAGGAATACAAGCAACCAACCGATCAGCTAAATCGCGCGCCGCAGTGATTTCGTGCCCATCTGCTTCTGGTTCCATGGTGCCAAGAGCTGAAACACCAGTGCGAACTACATCCATTGGGTGGGCCGAAGCCGGGATCTGCTCGAGAACGCGCTTTAGCGCATCAGGCAAGCCACGTAATTTCTTAAGCTTGGCTTTGTAAGCGTTTAGTTCAGAAACATTTGGCAACTTTTCATGAATTAAAAGGTAAGAAACTTCTTCGAATTCGCAGTACTTTGCTAAATCTAAGATGTCATAGCCGCGATAGTGCAGATCGTTTCCACTTTTTCCAACTGAACAAAGGGCGGTATTGCCAGCTGCCACACCAGATAGGGCAACCGATTTCTTAGGCTTAAATTCGACCACTTAGTCTTGCTCCTTTAGGAATTTATCAAGGGCTTGTTCGTAACGATGATAATCAATGCGATCGTAGAGTTCTTCGCGGGTCTGCATAGTGTCAATTACATTCGCTTGAGTGCCCTCATTGCGAATCGCGTTGTAAACATTCTCGGCTGCCTTATTCATGGCACGGAAAGCTGAAAGTGGATAAAGAATCATCGATACATCTGCGCCAGCAAGTTCATCTCGAGTAAATAGAGGAGTTAATCCAAATTCAGTTATGTTAGCCAGAATCGGAACCTTTACTGCATCAGAGAACTTCTGAAAATCAGCAAGGGTACGAATTGCTTCAGGGAAAATATAATCAGCACCAGCTTCAATGTAGGCAAGTGAGCGCTCAATTGCTGAATCGATGCCTTCAACTGCAATCGCATCAGTACGAGCCATAATTACAAAACGGTCATCGTCGCGTGCATCTGCTGCAGCTTTAATCCGATCTACCATTTCGCCCTTTGATACAACTTCCTTATTTGGACGATGGCCACAACGCTTTGCAGCTACTTGATCTTCCATATGCATTGCAGCTGCGCCAGCTTTAATCAAAGACTTAACGGTTCGACCGATATTAAAAGCTGATGCTCCGAAACCGGTATCTGCATCAACTAACAGAGGTAAATCGCAAACATCAGTTATGCGACGAACGTCGACAAGTACATCGTCGAGATTGCTAATTCCTAAATCAGGTACGCCTAATGATCCAGCTGCTACTCCGCCGCCAGATAGGTAAATGGCGTTATAGCCAGCACGCTTTGCTAGCAGAGCATGATTCGCATTGATCGTGCCCACAATTTGAAGTGGCTTTTCTTGGGCAAGGGCTTTTCTAAACTTTTCACCTGCAGAAATCTGCGTCATGCTGGAACTATAACACTTGGCTTTTTTCACCCCAAAAGGGTTCCAGTTAGTGAAACTGATTACAGGTTAAAGGGAAAGCGCCAATTTGATGCGTTGCAAACTAACTTCTTGGCCAAGTAGCTCCATGGATTCAAAGAGTGGCGGCGAAATGTTGCTTCCGGTTGTCGCGATTCGAACTGCGCCAAAGGCAATTCGTGGCTTAAGTCCTAGCTCTTCAATAAGTGAAGAACGTAGCGCTGCCTCAATTGAATCATGGGTCCAGGTAGTTAGTTTTTCGAGCTCAGTCAAACTACGAGTTAACACGGCTTTGGCAGCTTCATCATTTACTTTGCTAATGCAATCTTCAGCAATTTTGAAGTCCTTAACAAATAGGAAATTAAGCATCGCTGGTACCTCAGCCAAAGTAACAATACGTTCTTGAATGATAGGTAGCGCTGCTTTAACTACAGCAATCTCGGCTTCAGTTCCAGAAATTACTGTGGCTTTAGTTAGAAATGGCAGAGACCAATTTAGGAATTCTTCAGGAGAAAGCGCACGAATTTTGTCGCCATTGATAGCTTCTAGCTTCTTCATATCAAATCGTGCTGGCGATGAATGAACTTTGTCTACGGTGAATAGTTCGGTTAACTCTTTCATCGTTACATTTTCACGATCATCACCTGGCGACCAACCAAGCAGCGCTAAGTAATTACAAATCGCCTCAGGTAAGAAACCACGCTCGCGGTACCACGCAATTGAAACTTCGCCATTTCGCTTTGAGAGCTTGGCATTGTCTTGGCCCATCACAAATGGCAAGTGCGCAAAAGTTGGATAATCCTCTGGTTTAACGCCCATTGCTTGATAAACCCGAATCTGGCGAGGAGTCGATGAAAGCAAATCTTCGCCACGTAGAACATGGCTTAC
>JBILOR010000034.1:0-10081 GCA_044374325.1 Candidatus Planktophila sp. | reverse complement strand
GCGATTGTCCAGATTGCGGTAACCAGCCCTGTTGTCATTAACACCACCAAAACCCAGCCCGGCACATCTCCACGCTCATCTTTAGCTTTTGCAGCAAGATCAAAGTCGCGCAAACGATTGATTCGGCAGCCTGCTGCAATTGCTGCTTTGGTCATGGCTGACTCCGCATTACTTAAGATTTTCATGGCAACAAATTGCTTCGGAACTTCTTCTGCGACGGATTTCTCAACTGCTGTATTTACTTTTGCCTCGTTCATGCTTTCCATATGTCCTCTTTCTGTTCGCTTGGTCTGGCTCATTAGTTTTTTCCTTTATTGTCGGATCAGCTTTTACTAATTTGGTAACGGTTTAGACTCTTACTTATTCGGTGACGGTTTAGACTCTTACTTATTCGGTGACGGTTTAGACTCTTACTTATTCGGTGACGGTTTAGCTTTCTGTTCTCTTAATGCGCTGCAACTGATTTACATAAAGCCATTTAGGTTTGAGAGCGAAGGCCAAAGTGCAAAGAGCATCGAGACTGGCAAGATCAGAAAGACAACTGGAACCATCATGGAAATCTCCGCTTTGCCAGCTGCTGCCATAATCTGATTGCGATGATCAGTTCGTGACTCCTGCGCATGTCGTTGAAGTACTTCAACAATTGGTGCACCGCGCAACATCGCAGTGATCATGGCATCGATAAACCTGCGAATAGTTACTGACTTAATTCGCCGACCCATCGCATCGAGTGCGATATGAAATGGCGCTCCTGCGATTACGTCTTTGGTAACCACGGCAAACTCCGCTGCGAGCTCACACTCGGATCGAGCAGCAATCGTGGCCATCGCATTTAGCGGGGTTTGACCTGCTGATATGGAGAGAGTCAACATCTCAATTAAGGCAGGGAACTCGGCATCCATTTGTGCGCGCCGCTTAGCAACTGCCTTGGTTAAGTTGCGATCAATTAGGGCAAAGGCTAAGTAACCGGATATTGCCCCTATGACCAAAGCCCATATAAATGAGGCGTTTTTGGCCCAGGTTAACAGTGCAAACGTGGCAAAGGTAAGAAAGGCAGTAGAAATCTGACTGCTACGAAACTCTAGATATTCATGCTCATCTGTGCGATTTAGCTCAATTAATCGATCGCGCAATTTACTGCGATCATCGATGTTGCCAGCAAATTTACGATACTTACTTTTGCCTAACCTCAAAGCTTTTGCCTCAACACCTTGATCTGAGGCTAAGATCAAATATGCAGCTACTACGGCGAATGAAGTTGAGAGAAAGAGTGCATTCACGCGGCACTCCCAAATACTCGTGGTGGCTTTGGAAGCGCGCCTAACTTATTCATCCAAAGATAGGCAATTGCGGTCATAAATATTCCAGCAATAAGAATTGCCGCCCCCGTGCTGGTTGCATATGCAGCAGCTGTTGTCGGTTGTGTTGAAAGCAATAAAAGTAGTAACCAAGGGGCAGCCGCTGAGAGATGAGCCGAATTCTTAATCCAGCCATGCTTAACTTCGATCTCTTTCCGAAGAGCTAAGTCTTGTCGAATGAAATCGCCAACCATACGCAAGATCTGCAATAGGTGAGTACCGCCGAGAGAGCGAGACAGGATTATCGCTTCGAAGATTTGATCACTGGCATAGTGCGAGAACTGCTTCTGTAGCCAGGCGATAGCGGATGAGAAATCACCGTCTTTGCGAACCTGTCGATTGAACTCTGCAAAATACGGTGCTAACTCGCGTGGTCCACGATCAGCTAGTTGCGAGAGCGCCTCAACTAAGGACATTCCCGATTGAATTCCAGTGATTAGGTGATCAACTACATCGGGCCATAGCAATTCGAATCTAGTTTCGCGTCGCTTGGCTGCCGAGGAAAGAAAAGTAAAAGTAATTACTGAAGCCATGACTGCAAAGGCCAGGGCGATTGAGATCGATGAACTCAAGACTGTGATGGCAAAGCCAACACCCAGCCCAGAAGCGGCTGAAATGGCTATTTGGCGCCACTTTGGCGAGATCATGGCCAATCGAGAGGTGGCGTTCATCGATGGGCCAATTCATTCTCTAAAGTCGCAAACTTTTCTGGATGCGGCAAAGAACCTAGACCGCGTACATAACTGCCTGTTTCACTCTGCCAGGTATAGAGCGAATCAACTTCTGGATTTAGATTCTCAACCCGACCCGTTACGGCAGCAATTTCACTTACCCGACGAACTCCGTAACGATCAAGCGTCACGTGAACGATCAGATCAATTGAGCTAGCAATGGTGGGAGCGATAAAGCGGTGAGAAATATTCTCACCGGCAAGCAATGGCAAGATCTGCAGTTTGGCAATGGCATCGCGCGCTGAGTTCGCATGGAGTGTTCCCATGCCGGGGAGCCCAGAATTCAACGCGATCAATAAATCAAGTGCCTCAGATTCGCGAACTTCGCCAACGACAATGCGTGATGGCCGCATGCGCAAAGATTCCTTAATTAGACGGCGCAAGGAAATTTCACCTTCACCTTGCAGATTGGCACTTCGAGTTTGCATTGCAATTACATCTGGTAGTTGTGGTGCTAGTTCAAAAACTTCTTCAATCGTGATCACACGCTCTGCTACCGGAATTGCCGATACCAAGGCATTAAGCATCGTGGTCTTGCCGGCTTGAGTTCCGCCGCTTACCAAGATATTGATTCCAGCCGAGACACTTTGTCGCAGCATTTCAGCCATCTCTAGGGTCATGACATCACGCTCAGCTAATTGAGCAAGTGAGATCTTCTGCAGTAAATGCTTGCGAATATTTACCGCCCAATGTTGCGGAGTTATCTCTGGAATCGCGACATGCAACCGCGAACCATCGGGCAATCGCGCATCAACAAACGGCACTGAAAGGTCTAGCCGACGCCCACTCCAGAGCAATAAACGCTCAACTAAATTGCGCACTTGTTCGGCGCTAAGTAGCAACATGGTTAGCTCTGATCGACCGCTTCGAGCCACAAAAATGCGCTCAGGAGAATTGATCCAGACTTCTTCAATAGTCGGATCGGCTATGAAGGCTGCTAGTGGCCCAAATACATTGGTCGCATCGATTTCGGTCTCAGACATATGGCGAAGGTAGTTAGCGGAACAGCTTGCTTATTTGCTGATCTAAAACTCTGTGGACGAAGTAGTCGCATCTTTAAGTTTCTTAACCACCTAATGCCAACCTAGAACTTATGCACACAAATCAGTCGCAAGTATTCCCAAAAGAGCTCAAGAACATAAGTTCCCCAATGTGTTGTGATCCTTCTTTGTCGCATTTGCGTTATTGCAGTTGCGAACTCTATGTCGGTAGTTCCCCGACCTATGTAGAGAGGAGGTGATGCCAATGGATCCAAGTACAAACTGGACCCAGATTGCGGTGACTTTGATTAAGTCTATTTTCGAGTATTTGTCGAGAAAAGACCGAAGTCGCCGTAATCGCGGCGACTTCGGGTAACACTGGAGTCCGACATAAGAACCCCTCAGGAATTTCTTCTTGAGGGGTTCTTTCTATCACGGATTAGAACTGCCACACAATAGTTTGGAGAAATAGCTGTGCGTTTTGAAAAACTACTTTAAGTAACTATTGGTTGGAAAACTTAGTGAAGGTTAAGCCACGAACCAAAATAACCAGAGATTTCGAAGCTGTAGTTACTGTTTTGGAAACGCTTTAAGTTCCGCTGTTTATTACGGCAATATCACCGTTTGTCTAAGCGCGGCATGATGGAGTAACTCAAGATTAGCCCGGCAATAACCCAGATTTTTAAGAGTTATTTACTCCAGCGCAAGAAATCACTGCTGCTTGGACATGAGATCAGGTTTCTACACAAGACGCCTGGCTTTCTAAAACCAACGCTAATGAAGTCACCATTTTTATCGACTATTGGGGCGGAGAAATCTCGTGAGTTGCCTCCAATCCAAATATTTGCAATCTCTTCGTCGAAGTCAGGGTTTATGTTTGCCAGAGTTCCGGTTCCGATTGATCCTTCAGGCAATGAGTTCTCGCCCCGTGACCCTCTGATGTAAGTCATCAAGAAAGAACCACGTGCAGGAGCTGTAAGGACAGGATTTAGCGTATTAACTTTTGAAATGGTCATAACAAGTGCCAGATCGTTTTCTTCGTCAATATTCCAGACATAGCCACCAAAATTCTTACCATTTTGGGTAACTGGCACCGACTTATCAAGGCAATCTTCAATGCCATATGAGGAAGCTACGACCGCACCGTTATAGCCCTTTCTTTTGGCATCTGCGCTCAAAGTTAAATTGATTCCCGTAGCGGTAACTCTATTGTCATTGCATGCTACTGCGTACGTTGCAGCTTCAACTTTTGGTAACGCAGATGCGACCATTGATTCGACTGAACTTGAAGAGCCTGAAGCGCTCTGAGAACTCGAAGCGCCCTGCTTTTGTCCGGCGATTAATAACTTCGTTTCAGAAGAAGAACAATTAAGTGTGGCTGGGTATGTAACAGCTTTGGTCTTTTTGTTTACACAAAGAACATAGCCAGTCTCGGGTGAATTACTCGCATCTAAAGCGATCGCTGTTGTCGAAACAAGCATGATGCTGAGGACCAGTGTCGCGATTGCAGACTTGGCGGTTATGCGCTGATTTGCAAGATTCATGGGCAAAATTTACACCTACCCCAATGGGCGTGACAAATAGGTTGCGCTCATTAGACGTGACAAATAGTGCCTTTTTGGTAATTCTTGTCCATGTGAGAGCAACTTTATTCGGAGCGTACTCACCTTGGTTGCTACCTCTTGCGGTTTACCTACTAGCTCGCTTGAAGTACAGCCGCCCGTATATCGGTTACTTGGTATCGGCAGTCGTCACTCTGTTGTTTACAGATCTCGTAGTTAACCCGCAGATATTCAAAGACACCTTTCTGCATGACAGCCTGTTTCACGGCTCTTGGTTTAATCCCAATGTTGCATCGGTTGCTTTAGCAATATTCACGTTCTTGATTCCCGCGACCTTTACGTTCGAAATTTCTAAAACTAAAGCGATTACTTTTTCTTCTCGCTATTTAGATTTATTGGTTTTTATAGCCGTAATTCTCTCGGCTTCAATTATTGGGCTATTTGTTTTTGCGCTCTCTCTATTTTCCAGATATCGACATTATCTAATCGGCAAGAAGTTTTCTAGCTTAATTTTATTGTTAGCTGCCACTGTATTTCTATACCTAAATTTGGAACACATCTCTAAGTCATTTGAAGTGAGATTTAGTATCTGGCGTAGCGCGCTTAGAATGCTAGAAAATAACCTTATTTTCGGAATTGGCCCTGGAAACTTCAAGCATTTCTTTCTGGAATACCGAGAAAATAAACTCACAATTCTGAAGGAAAAGGATCTAATTCAAGTTGATCCACATAACTTGATATTGAATTCGCTACTAAGTTTCGGACTTATTGCAACGATATTGCTTTTAGCACTCTTTATTACGATCTTGGCAACGCAGCTGAAATTCTTTAGAAATGAAATCTCAGTTGGGATCTTGATTTTCACGTTTTTTGCACAAAGCATGATCAATGTAAACAGTGTTTTCGTGAATTCAGTTTTCACATTCACCTATGTGGTTATGAAAAATCGAATCGTTCAGATGGATTCAAGGTAAATCGTAATCAGGTGGATTCAAGGTAAATCGTAATCAGGTGGATTCAAGACAAATAAAAATGGCCGCACATTTCTGTGCGGCCATTCTCATAAATGCTTACTAGCCTTCGTAATCCTCGCTGGATTCATCAACTGCCATTGGGTAAAACGTTACGTAAAAGCTTGTTGAGTTGGTTGCTTTCTGGCCACTAGCTGCGGGAACTAGAACGCGGAACTTCCATTCGCCATCGCAGAACTCACCAGAAGTGCAATATGAATCAAAGAAGAGATTTGCGCTCCCTTTGGTAGAAGTCGTTACCGAATCTTCTTCTTTCCACTTTTTATCCCAATACTGCAGAATCACTTTGCGCTTAGGCGTAAGTGGCTTGACTTTTACAGTTACGTAGCAAGACCAATCCGCTTCTTCTTCAAAGATTGCATACTCGCCCTCTTCGTCGTGGTAATCAGCACAATCACCGTTCATCGCATAAGAGACGGTTTGAGTGGCCGCCTCTGCTTTGCTTGGCGCAAAAAAGAAGTTAGCAATCAAAACCGCAGCCAAGCTAAAAATGGCCAGGACTAGTGATTTACGTGAGCGAAGCAGGGCTGCGGCGGTGAAATTCATGGCACTAGGGTAATCCCGCGCCTAGAAATTGCCAAGGTTTACGCTCAATGTTTCACTTTTGATGCTGGAATTGCTTCTCTTGCGGCACTTGAATTACTTCTCTTGCGGCACTCGAATTATTTCTCTTGCGGCGCATGCAAGACTCGCCTGCGACGTTGGCACCCTCTCATTTGCCTTTGGAAATGACCGAACCCGGACACATCCGCAGTGGATGAGCCCGGGTTCGAGTACAGCTTCTTAAGTCGTGCCTAAACCAGCCAATTTAGCCGGTTAAGGTTTTTTACGCCGAGAACTTAGTAAACGTAAAGTCACGAACCAAAGTAACCGGAGCCTTCGAAGCGCCAGATACTGTGTATGAAACAGTGCAGGTATCGCCATTTAGCGCAGTGATAACGCCATTTGTCTCAGCGCGGCATGACTTAGGCGTTAGCGAAATCGCTGACCAAGTTGAAACGCGAGAGGTTGGCACCTTGATAAATGAACGATACGGCGAAGTTTCGAGGGCATTGAACTTAGCCATCAGGCTCTTCATGTTTGCCGCTTCCCATGCATAAATCACATAGGTGTCAACGAAACGTGTCCAGTAAGCAGCATCCTTAACCACCGCAGCTACAGGAGCTGGCCCGGTCTTGAAAGATACCGTTTGCACCGCTGGATAGTCATCGATTGAGTTCGCATAAAATTCAAATGTATATGTTGTGTTTGGCGTTAAATTCGTTAGCGCACCATTCCATGATGATGTGTATGCACCGTAGTTATACGCCGATGGATATGTGGTTGCAGGACCGACATAGCGAACCGAATCAATATTGGTTCCCTTCCAAGTCAATGTGCCCGCTGTGCCTGTTCCATCATCTTTGAAAGTTACTGAATCAAGAGTAGCTTTTACATTTCCGCGAACGCGAGTTGCTGATGTAGTTCCAGAACCTTGTCCTGGAACGTATGAAGGATCAATGGTGAAGAAGTGAACGCTGAAGTAAGAAACTCCTCCAGTTTTGGTACCTGCGACTCCACTTTTAGATCCAGATTGATTCTTACCGTTTGTAAAATTTGTTACATAACTAGTAGGTAGCGGATCTGGTAAGTTGATGGTTAATACATAAGTCGAGGAAGCACTTAGTCCAGTCCATTGCGGAGTCGTCTGCATAATTCCATTTGTGCCCGTACCTTGAACACCAGCTGTTGTTGCGGGAACTACAGTTGAACCTGTTTTCAATTCCCAAGTAGTTCCCAATGGCCAATTGGGACTAATTCCAGTGCAGTTCGTAAATGTTGTGACGATTGCCCAGCCATTACCAACTGGTTGATCATTTTCTGAAGCGGGCAGCGCGCAGTCAATTGCAATGTTCACTGTTGGAACTGCGTGACTTGGTGTTGCAAAAAGAACTGAGCTGGCAGCTAGCGCCAGGGCCGTCAGGATTCGTGTGGTCTTCTTCATTTTGGAATTACTTCTCCATTTTTTCGCAGCGGTGAGTAATTTGAAAAACACTTAATGTGTTCGGCGGCTCTCCGCTTAATTGCCAGCCGTTGGCAACAGCCCAATTTTACACAAGTGAAGGGTTAACCCTTAGCTTTGACGCGTTTCGCATGCAGTTAATCCACGTAAAACAGGGTGATATTTATCTACTTAGCGAACGCACCTACTGCTCTTGTTAAGAGGGTTCTATATGGTGTTGAGACCGTTTAAGGATTTGAGTTGGAAGTAGTCACTGGAGTGAGCGCTGGTGCAACACAAGTTGGTGTTATTCGTGCTGAAGAGGATGCATTAAAAATTGCCCCGAGGACGGAAGCGTTGTTTCCACAATAATTAGCAGTTTTGACGCCGCCGTTTACAAAAGCATACAAACCCGCAGACGAAACCGTATTTGGCACGGTGACCATCGATAGTGATAGGGAATTAGCGATTAAATAGTCGCCAACCATTGTTGTACCTACTGGAATTGTCAATGATGTTAGAGACATTTCGACAAATGCTTTACGATCTAAAGTTCGAAGTGAATTTGGAAGCGATATCGAAGTGATTCCGGTAAAAGCGAATGCTGCAATACCAATTCTTGAGACAGCATTGCCAAGGTTGACACTTGTAAGAGCTGAGGACTTCAGAAATGCATAATTTGGAATCACGGTTATTGAATTTGGAAGAGTAATCGAAGTCATTAACGATTTCTCGAATGCAAAATATGCGATCGAGGTTGCACTTGCATCAATCGTTACTGCTCCAGTACAAGACTCACCGCTAGAGACAACTCCAGCTTTGAGTTTATAAGTACCAGAACCACATTTAAGTTCAAAGTAGGTAAAGACAAAATCTCTTACAAAAGTTGCTGGTGCGCCTGAGCCGCCAGTTACCGTGTAAGAAATTGTGCACTTATCGGTAGTCAAAGCCGTTATTACACCGGCATTCACCTCTGCCGTCGTGCTAACAACCGAACATGCGCCAGGTGTTAGTGAAGTCGCCACAACTGCTGATATCGAAGACAGGGGAACCTTAATTTTTGTGCTGCTGGGTGAAGTCTTAAGCGCAGCGAAATCTGTAAGTAAACCCGATATATTTGAAGCTTCACCAGTCACATAGGTGTTCTCGTCTACCCACTTAAGCAGCTGCGCTAACTTTTCATCCTCGGTAAGAACGGGGAGCGGCGTAGTTATTAACTTGCCAGTTGTGTAGTCAAATAGAGTTTGCGTTCCCGGCGGTGCTGTATTGGTCGTGAATGTTAGTGACTTCTCGCCGCCAACTCCATCAGCGCTAAATGCAACGATTGAAATCTCGTAAGTCGTATTAGGAATTAGATTACGTATACGCCCATTCCAGCCACTGGTAAATGCACCGAATTTAAATGGGCCTGGATAGAACAGCTCAGGACCCTTATAAAGAACGCTATCTATTTTCATGCCAGCCCAAACAATTTTGCCGCTTGTGCCATTTCCGTCATCTACGAAGGAGAGTGCTGAAAGTGATGCCACAGCTAAGGCAGCCGTACTGACTGAGTTAGAGGTAGCGGCAGCTGAGGTTCCGATAGCGTTCTTTGCTGTAACTGTAAAAACATATTCGGTACCAGGTTGCAAGTAATCAAAGTTAAATGAGCGTTTTGGTTCCGAAACAGTTTGAGTTAGCCCGCCAGGAGATGAGGTTGCGGTGTATGAGAAAACGGCTGAGCCCCCATTTGAAGCAGGGGCTGCAAAACTAACTGTTGCGTTGCGCTTACCAGTTGCTGTTGCAAAGACTGAGATTGGGCTACCAGGTGCTGTAACACTAGGCGGACAAGTTTTTGTCTTACTCCCTAGCCCGGCAAATGACAGAGCTGAGTCTGTCAGGATTGTTTCACAATATTGATAAGAAATAAGCAAAGGTAAATTTCCAAAGGCAACTTCACCTAGTGAGGTAACGCTATTTGGAATTGTAAAGGAGGTTAGACCACGGGCAAAAAAGAAGGCATAGTCGCCTATTGAGGTAACACTATTTGGAATCGATATCGAAGTTAATTCCAAAAGAAAAAACGCCATGTTATTAATGGATGTGACGCCGTTGGGAATAACCGCGCTGCCTTTACAATCACCAGAACCGAAACTATTAATTACTGCGTTATTCAAAATCTCGAAGTAACCAGTAGTACAAGCGACATCGCCACTAGTGCCGTTATAAAGAGCGCCAATTGATACAGCCGATGCCGGCTGGATAGAAATTATTGAAGATGCTGCAATCGACAAGGCAATAAGAATGCGCAATGACTTTTTCATTTATCGATACTCCGGACTGTTTTCGTTCCAAACGGAATAACATCCAGAGGGTGACGACCCTGAACCAGTAATTTCTAAGGCGCATAGCCTTCGAATTTAATTACTCAAAAACCTGTCAAATATGAAGTGATGGCA
>JBILOR010000153.1:0-2931 GCA_044374325.1 Candidatus Planktophila sp. | reverse complement strand
TTGCAAAATTGGGAAATCACGTTTGGCCACAGCGTTACACCGCAACGGTCAAGGCACTTTTTGGAAATGTCGCAAAATTAACTGGTAAGAAATACGACGAGTCAGACTTCCGTCCTCTACTTGAAGAGTTCGGGCCAGCCGCCAAGATGTTTGGCGCGACGCTGCAAAACACAGCTAACCCAACGATGTTGTCATCGGGTTACAAAGCAAATGTCATCCCGCAAACAGCCTCCGCTGTAGTCGATGGCCGTTTCTTACCGGGCTATGAAGATGAGTTCAATCAAACTATTCGTGAGATCGTCGGGCCGGATATAGAGATCGAAACGCTCACACATGACATTTCGCTAGAAGCTGACTTCAGTGGCGATCTCGTCGAAGCAATGGTGCAGGCTTTAATAGCCGAAGACCCTGATGCAATTGCAGTTCCGTACATGATGAGTGGCGGCACCGATAACAAAGCGCTTTCAGAGCTCGGCATAGTTGGTTACGGATTTGGCCCGCTGAAGTTGCCACCAGGTTTGGATTTCTTCGCGTTATTCCACGGTGTTGATGAGCGGGTACCCATTGATGGTTTGAAAACTGGCGTACATATGATGGAGCACTTCTTAAAGAATAGCTGATACTTCGCTTAGTGCTTCGCGCACAACTTCAGGCAAACTAATCTGTTCCGAAGTTAAGATTCCGCGAAGCTGCGCACCTGTTCGAGCACCAACAATCGCACTAGTCACACCAGGTGCATCTCGAACCCAGGCGAGGGAAACTTCGAGTGGAGAGTAGCCCAAACCGTCGGCAGCAACGCAAACTGCTTCAACAATTCGTGAAGAGCGTGCATCTAGGTATGGCTCAACAAAACCTGCAAAGTGTGCACTGGCTCCACGCGAATCACTTGGTAGACCATTGCGATACTTACCAGTCAGCACACCACGACCCAATGGTGACCACGGTAGGAAACCAAAACCTAAAGCTTGCGCGGCCGGAATAATTTCGCGTTCTACCTCACGATTTAAAAGAGAATACTCAGATTGAATCGATGCGATTGGAGCTTTTCCGCCTTGATTACTTTGTCGCGTAACACAATGAGCTGTTTGCCAACCTGAAAAGTTAGAAATTCCAACATAACGAGCGCGACCAGTGTTGTATGCCCAGTCCAGTGCAGAGAGTGCATCTGCAATTGGATTCTCACTATCCCAAGTGTGGATCTGCCATAGATCTACATAATCAGTACCTAAGCGAGCCAAAGAATTATCCAATTCAGCCATCAGGGCAGCCCGTGAATTATTAACAGTACGGATTCCGCCTGGAAAAGTTATTCCGGCCTTAGTCGCCAAGACGATTTCTTCGCGTTTGAAAAGCGAACCTGCGAGCCCGCCGATAACACGTTCGCTATCACCGTCACCGTAAACAGCGGCAGTATCAATGAAGTTGCCGCCCGCATCTAAATAAGCACGCATCTGATCTGCGGCCTCATGCTCATCGGTATCCCGACCCCAGGTCATAGTTCCCAGACCTAATCGAGATAGTGACAACCCACTATCGCCAGCACGCCTTTGTTCCATGGCGCAAACCTAGCAAGGCATGGGGCGAATTACTGCGATAACCTTTCAGGGTGCCAAAAATTGTTTTGATCCGACATGCTCATTCGACCGCAAATGCGGCGGGTGTTCTATCTGGTCAATTACCAAATGTGCATCTTTCCAAGTCTGGCCAAGAGCAAGCTGAAAGATTGGCAGAGCGGCTAGGTAAATTAACTATCGCTCAAGTTCAAGTCAGTCCAATGGATCGTTGTTCTGAAACCTTAGCGCCGTGGTTGGCCAAATATGGAAAAAACGTCAACGTAATAACTGAACCAAATTTAGTTGAGGTTGATTACGGAAAATGGTCTGGCAAGAAACTGGCGACCCTCTCGCGCGCCAAATTGTGGCGCAAAGTGCAAGGTCAACCCAGTGCGGTAACTTTTCCGGAAGGTGAAAGCCTTGCCCAAATGCAGGTTCGCGCGATGCAGGCAGTGCATGATTTCTTTGATTCAAATCTTGAACTAACCATCATGGTTTCTCATGGTGATGTCATTAAGGCAATTGTTGCTAGTTCGCTGGGTATGCATCTAGATGATTTTCAACGTATCGTCATAGATCCAGCTTCGATAACAATCCTTGAGTCAAGCGGAGGCACGATCCGATTGACTCGACTAAATGATTCAGATTCCTCAGTTGGCGAACTGCTGCAGAGCAAGAATAAGCGAGGCCATTTACTTGGCGGGGGCAAAGGCTTAACCAAGTGAGTCGCATTGTCTATGACTTTAATCCAGTAGAACGTTTTGTTTGTGGCACCGTGGGTGAGCCGGGAGAGCGCAGTTTCTTTATCCAAGCCCGAACCGGTTCCAGAATTACCTCAGTCGGACTGGAAAAAATACAAGCAGCGGCATTGGGTGATCGCGTGGGTGCAATCCTTAAGGAGATAAAACGAGCCAATCCATTAATCGCTTATACAAAGTTAGCCGTTGATACCGAGCCTTTAGAGCAACCGATTTTTGAAGAGTTCCGTGTGGGTGTTATCGGACTTTCCTTTGTTACCGATACAGAATTGGTTTTAGTCGAGTTGCAATGTGCGACACCAGCAGATTCTGAAGAAGAAGAGTTAGTCGATGATGACGAAGATGACGCCCCTGATCTGCTGCGGGTTTCACTAACGTTGGCTCAGGCCGATGCGTTTGCAAAACGAACTGCAGCAGTAGTTGGTGCCGGTCGTTTACCGTGTCCATTCTGTGGAATACCGATCGATAACACCGGCCATTTATGTCCGAGGGCAAATGGTTACCGCAGATAACCGCGAAGAGATTCTGGCCGCGCTTGGTTATGGTGATCTCAAAGTTACTGGTCGCTTAGTCGATGCCTCGAACGCAACGCTCTTTGGCGAAATCACCGTCGGCACTAA
>JBILOR010000033.1:0-10374 GCA_044374325.1 Candidatus Planktophila sp. | reverse complement strand
GAAGTGAGCCATTTGTGCTGCCCGCCATTCGACTGATGGTTTCCTCCATCAAGGTGCCGCCGATGTCATTAACGCCACCAGCTAATAATGAAAGAACGCCATCGGGGCCATTTAAACCTAACTTAACCCAAGAACATTGAATGTTATTAATTGATCCTGCCAATAACAATCTAGCCATCGCATGCACAACCCGATTTTCGCGAACAGTTGGGCCAGGCCGAGCAACACCAGCTAAATAAATTGGCGATGAATAATGCACAAATGGCAGTGGTACGAATTCAGTAAATCCACCAGTCTCATCCTGCAAATTTCTAATGGTAAGAATGTGGTCATACCAATGCGATTCATTATCAACGTGGCCATACATCATGGTTGCTGAAGACTTAATTCCGAGTAGATGCGCTTCGCGCACAATTTCTAGCCAAGCTTTTGCGGGCAACTTTCCTTTAGTCAGAATCCAGCGAATTTCATCATCTAAGATTTCAGCAGCCGTGCCCGGAATTGTGCCAAGCCCAGCAGCTTTTGCTCGCTCTAGCCATTCTTTATAACTAATGCCGAGTTTTACTGAGCCGCCAAAAATTTCCATGGGCGAGAAAGCATGAATATGCATATCTGGGGCAACTTCTTTAACTGCTTTTGCGACCTCGAAATAAATATCACCAGATAAATCAGGGTGAATTCCGGCCTGCATACAGACTTCATTTGCACCAAGTAGCCAAGCTTCGTTAACTCTAGATTTAATCTCATCGATCGAGAGCAGATAGGAATCAGCATCGGTTTTTCGTTGAGCAAAAGCACAGAATCGGCAGCCGGTGTAACAAACATTTGTGAAATTAATATTTCGATTAACAATATAGGTAACATCGTTGCCAACTAATTCAGCACGTTTTTCATCGGCAGCTTTAACTAATAGCTCTAGTTCTGGGCCATCGGCGGCAAAGAGAGTTAGGGCTTCTGACCTACTTATTGAAAGGGGATTTTCTACAATTTTAGAAAGCGCCGATACGAAGGAGGATTTAATAAAGGCCGAATTAGAAGTATCTAGCGACTTAAGTTTTTCCGAGATGCTCTGCCAATTTCCATAAATTGAATCAAAATCTGAGCGTGCATCAGCTTCGCGACCAGTCGTATCAATGGAGTTACCTAAATCTATGCGACCCAGACTCTGCAGACTTTCGCCACTCTCCTGCCAAGGCAGACCAACTGGAATTATTTTTGCTTTTGCTAAACCGGCGGAGTCGGCCAAGGCGGCAATATGACTTCTCATCTTTGGATCAACCCAACGCTCGGGCGCAAGAACATAATTTGAATAAATTGTTAACCGCGGCTTTAATTCAAAACCAGCTAACTTGCTTTGCTGCGCTAAGAGTTCAATCTCTGGCCATGGTCGTTCAGGGTTTACGTGATCGGCAGTAATTGGTGAAACCCCACCCCAGTCATCAATACCAGCAGAAATTAGTTCAGCAAACTCAGCTGGCTCAGATAAATTCGGTGGTGCTTGAATTCGCATGCGTGGCCCAAAGATCAATCGAGCAACCGCAATGCAGGCTAAGTATTCCTGGCGATCGGCGTCAGGAGAATTTCGCATCGCGGTATCTTCTTTAGCGCGGAAATTTTGAATAATGATTTCTTGAATATGCCCGTAAGTTTTAGCAATTTCGGCCATCTTCAATAGTGAATCAGCACGCTCTTCAATTGTTTCGCCGATGCCAACCAAGATTCCGGTAGTAAATGGAATGTTGAGTTTTCCGGCATCTTCAATTGTTCGAAGTCTTACCCCTGGATCTTTATCTGGGCTACCGAAGTGAACTTCGCCTTTTTCAGTAAATAGCCTTGATGAGGAAGTTTCTAACATCATGCCCATGCTGGCAGCTACTGGCCGCAACCTAGACATCTCTTCAAAACTCATCACGCCAGGATTTAAATGTGGTAACAAACCAGTTTCTTCGAGAACTGCAATTGCGCAAGCGCGCAAGTAATCCAAAGTTGAGGAATATCCGCGTTCAGATAGCCACTCTGCGGCAACATCCCAACGATCTTCGGGGCGATCGCCTAACGTGAACAGCGCCTCGAGGCATCCGGCCTTTGCGCCCGCTTTCGCAATCTCAACAACTTGGGAAATTTCTAAATAGGCAGCCGGCAAGTGATTGGGGGTCGTGGCAAAGGTGCAGTAGTGGCAACGGTCACGACAAAGACGAGTTAGTGGAATGAAAACTTTAGGTGAGTACGTAATGACGCCTGGCCGATCAAGTTCAAGTAACCCAGCATCGCGAACTCGCGCGGCGGCCTCGCATAATTGCGTTAGCGCTTCATCGCGAGCAGATAGCAGAACAGATATCTCATCAATATTTAGAGTTGCGGCATCGCTAGCTCGGCGAAGAGCGCGACGCATAGAACTCTCGATGACTGCCCTCCAACTTCTTCCTAGAGTTGGAGAATACTTGATTTCTAAGTTTTAGCACGTGTGTTCCATTTATGAATCGTTATCCCGCGCAACAGGTATTGCGATTTCAATTGGGTCTAAACTGGAGTTATGAGCAACCTATTTGATCCCATCACTCTTCGTGGCTTAACCATCAAAAACCGCGTCTGGGTAAGCCCGATGTGCCAGTACACAGCCGTTGACGGTGTAGTTGGCGATTGGCATATGGCGCACCTTGGCGCTTTTGCAACTGGTGAAGCCGGCTTGGTTATGGCCGAGGCAACTGGTGTTGTTCCAGAAGGTCGAATTTCAATTGGCTGTCCGGGAATTTATAACGATGAACAAATTGCGGCATTTAAAAAGATTAATGATTTCGCACATACTCAAGGCATAGCAATGGGAATTCAATTGGCACACGCGGGTCGCAAAGGTTCAACCATGCGACCTACCGATGATCATTTAATTGCAACATCTGCCGAAGGTGGTTGGCCTACGCATTCCGCCTCAGCCCAGGCTTATCACGGCATGCCCGAACCGCTTGCGCTAAGCGTGCCGCAAATTCATCAGCTAGTTAAAGATTTCGCTCATGCTGCTAGAAATGCAATCAAAGCTGGATTTGATGTAATTGAAATTCATGCAGCGCACGGTTACTTATTGCATCAGTTCTACTCGCCATTATCGAACTTGCGCACCGATGAATATGGTGGCTCGTTTGAGAATCGTGTGCGATTCTTGCTTGAAGTTGCCACCGCAGTTAGAAAAGCTATTCCGGATTCAACTCCCCTATTTATTCGCATTTCAGCAAGTGACTGGACAGATGAAGGCTGGCAGATCGTTGATTCAGTCGAGCTTTGCAAGAAGCTGAAAGAAATTGGCGTTGACTTAATCGATGTGTCATCAGGCGGTAATTTGCACAATGCGCCAATCAAACCAGTGCCTGGTTACCAAGTGCCCTTTGCGCAGGCAATTAAAGTTGAATCAGATATTGCAGTTGCTGCTGTGGGCGCAATTACCGAAGCTCATCAAGCCCAAGAAATTATCAACTCAAATAAAGCCGATGCCGTCTTTTTGGCACGCGCAATGATTAGAAATCCTCGCTGGGCAATGGCTGCAGCTGAAGAGCTTAAGCAAATGATTGATTGGCCAGCGCCCCTAGAGCGTGGCCGCACTTATCGCGGTTAAGTAGTTAGGTGAATTAAGAAACTGAAATAACGTCTACGACGAAAATCAAAGTTTCATTTGGTCCGATTGGGCCACCACCGGCTGCGCCATAACCAAGTTCAGCAGGAATAACTAGTAAGCGACGTCCGCCCTCTTTCATTCCAGGAATACCTTGCTGCCAACCTTGGATCACACCAGATAATGGGAATGTCGCAGGAGATCCGCCGTCCCATGATGATTCAACAACTTGACCAGTTGACCAAGCCATCAGTGTGTAATGAACTGTCAGAGTTGAAGATGAAACCGCCTCTTTGCCAGTTCCGACAATGATGTCATTAGTAACTAGCGTTGTTGGTGCTGCGCCTTGTGGTGCACCGATTACTGGCTTGCTACCTGCTGCACCAGAAACGGTTGGGTTAGTTGCTGTTGCTTCGTTTGACACTGATTTAGCTCCACATCCGGTAAGTGTTGAAATAGTTAACAAAATTGAAAGCGAAATTAAAGTGGCCTTCTTTGTACGAGTCATTATTCGTTTCCAATCTCTTTAATTAAGTCGAAGTCGCCGCCACCAAGTTGGCCTTGGGCACGGTAAAGCTCTAGTTTTGCACGAGTATCAGCTATATCTAAATTGCGCATAGTTAACTGACCAATGCGATCTGTTGGGCCAAACGCAGCATCTTCGGTACGTTCCATAGATAACTTATCTGGGTGATAGCTAAGTGCTGGGCCAGTTGTGTTAATGATCGAGAAATCATCGCCGCGACGTAAGCGAATAGTTACGGTGCCAGTTACGGCAGATGCCACCCAGCGAGTTAAAGATTCGCGCAACATAAGTGCTTGTGGGTCAAACCAACGACCTTCGTAGAGCAAGCGACCTAAGCGACGGCCTTCGGCATGATAGTTAGCAATTGTGTCTTCGTTGTGAATCGCACTGATTAAGCGCTCGTATGCGATAAAGAGGAGCGCCATTCCGGGTGCTTCGTAAATGCCGCGACTTTTGGCTTCAATAATTCGATTTTCAATCTGATCTGCCATACCTAAACCATGGCGACCACCAATTGCATTGGCTTCATTCATTAAAGCGACGACATCATCGATGCGCTTACCGTTAATGGCAATTGGGCGACCTTGGGCATATTCAATAGTCACATCTTCGGAATCGATTTTTACCGCAGGATCCCAGAACTTAACGCCCATAATTGGTTGGACTAGTTCAATTGAGGAATCTAGAAGTTCGAGACTCTTGGCTTCGTGAGTTGCACCCAAGATATTTGCATCAGTTGAATAAGCTTTTTCGGTGCTATCGCGATACGGCAAGTTGTTGGCAACTAACCACTCGGACATTTCCTTGCGGCCACCAAGTTCGGTTACGAAATCTGTATCTAGCCAAGGCTTGTAGATCTTTAGATTTGGATTAGCAAGTAGGCCATAGCGATAGAAACGCTCAATGTCATTGCCTTTATAGGTAGAACCATCGCCCCAAATTGAAACCGAATCTTGCAACATTGCGCGCACTAACAACGTGCCTGTAACTGCGCGACCAAGCGGTGTAGTGTTGAAATATTGTTTTCCGCCCGAGCGAATATGGAAAGCACCGCAGGCGATTGCGGCTAAACCTTCTTCAACTAGTGCGGTCTTGCAATCAACTAAACGAGAAATTTCAGCGCCATACTCTTTGGCGCGATCTGGAACCGAATCAATATCTGGTTCATCATATTGGCCAAGGTCTGCCGTGTAGGTGCATGGCACGGCGCCTTTTGCGCGCATCCAGGCAACTGCCACTGACGTATCGAGACCGCCAGAAAATGCGATGCCGACTCGTTGGCCAACTGGAAGTGAGGCTAAGACCTTAGACATGGCCATATCCTAACTTAAGTGAATTGATCGACTCGTCTGTAATAATCGTTATGAACCTGAGATTAACCGTATGCGTTACATTTTCGCCTTACTTTGATGGCGAAGTGGCAAAAAGTTAGGTTTACTTCATGATCTCGCCCAGTGTAGCCGAAGCAAAATGGTGGCAAGAGGCCGTTATTTATCAGATTTATCCTCGCTCATTTTTTGATAGCAATGGCGATGGCGAAGGTGATTTGCCTGGCATCACCCAGAAACTTCAATATGTGGCCGACCTGGGCGTGGATGCAATTTGGTTGAGTCCGTTTTATACCTCACCAAATAAAGATGGTGGCTATGACGTTGCAAATCCGCGTGATGTTGATCCGCGCTTTGGAAATTTAGCTGATGCGAAGTTAATGATTAACAAAGCGCACGAACTTGGCTTAAAAGTTCTGGTCGATATTGTGCCTAATCATTTCTCTTCCGAACATGAATGGTTTGAAGCTGCATTAATTGCCGGACCTGGCTCAAAGGAAAGAGCACGTTTCCACTTTCATGATGCGAAAGAAGATGGAACTCCCCCAAATAACTGGATCTCGCTATTTGGTGGGCCGGCATGGACACAAGTTGCCGATGGTCAGTATTACCTTCATCTCTTTGATTCTTCGCAGCCTGATCTAAATTGGGAAAATCCCGAAGTTGATCAGGATTTTAAGGAAACTATTTCGTTTTGGGTGAAAATGGGTGCCGACGGTTTCCGCATCGATGTCGCGCACGGTTTAGTGAAAGAAAATCTGCTTAATGATCATCATGATCCAAAGGGATTATCTGATGCACTACGGATTGATGTTGATATGGAAATCAGCAAACGTGAGGCTTTGTTGGCTTCGGTTCCATTCTTTGATCGAGCTGGCGTTCATGAGATTTACCGCAATTGGCGTAAGCATTTTGATTCATTCGATAAACCAATCATGGCAGTTGCTGAAGCATGGGTTCATCCCCCAGCTAACGGAGTTGCATATGTTCGCCCTGATGAACTACATCAAATTTTCAACTTTGATTTATTGATTGCCCCATTTAAAGCGCAGACTTTGTTCAGATTGATTAATAACACAATTGAGATGCTTAAAGATGTTGGCGCATATCCAACTTGGGCAATTAGTAATCATGATTCACCTCGCGTTGCATCACGTATAGGTGCTGACGAAGCGCGTGCTTTGGCGCTTTTCCTTTTCGCGCTTCCTGGTTCTTGTTACGTATATAACGGCCAAGAACTGGGCCTGCCCGATGCCGAGCTAGCCGATTCTGATCGTCAAGATCCATCATTTTTTCGCACCAAAGGCGAAACCAAAGGCCGCGATGGCGCTCGTGTACCCATGCCTTGGGCGGGAACACAAAGCCCATTTGGTTTCTCTTCTGGAAAGCCTTGGCTACCGCTGCCTGCAACTTGGAATAATTTGACTGTTGAATCTCAAATTAATGATCAGGAAAGTTCGCTATCGCTATATAAGAAAGCCCTTTCCGAACGAGCCAAGCTTTTAGGCACGAATGAGTTAACTTGGGATATCAGCAGAATTGAGCAAGGGGTTTTGGGCTTTACTCGCGGCAGAATTCAGGTCTACTTAAACACCGGCAGTGAACCGATAAAACTTAACGCAAGTGAATTAATCCTTGCATCCAGCGGAGAACCAACCTGTGAAAAAGGTGAGTTGGAACTCAAAGGCGGGCGCGCCGTATGGCTGAAGTTAAAGGATTTCTAAGCAATCTGTAAGGTTGCGCCATGGAATCGACAACAACTTGGTTTGTAACAATTGGCATCCTTTCGGCAGTTATAGCCTTCGACTTAGTAATTGCAATTCTGCGCAGAAATAAAGAGACCAGCACAGCCGAAGCCGCAATCTGGACTGTTGTCTATGTATCAGCTGCCATTGCTTTTGGGTATTTCATGCCTAACTGGACCCCAAGTGAGAATGCCCAGAAAGAATTCTTTGCGGGTTGGCTAACCGAGTACGCCCTTTCCGTTGACAATATTTTCGTTTTCGTAATTATTTTGAGTCGCCTACAGATTGATAAGACCAAACAACAGTTAGTACTACTGCTAGGAATTATCATTGCGCTGATTTTGCGCGGAATCTTTATCGCTGCCGGTACTGCAATCATTACTCGATTCTCAAGTGCTTTTTTCCTATTTGGTGCTTTCTTGATTTATACCGCGTATCGCTTGTTGATCGAAAAGGAAGATGATGAAACAACGCCCGATGACAGCAAAATTGTTAAATTCTTGCGGGCAAAAGGTGCCTCAACCTTTACCATTGCACTGCTTACTCTTGGCGTTACCGATTTAGTTTTCGCACTTGACTCGATCCCAGCGATCTTCGGAATTACTAAAGATCCTTACATCGTGGCAACTGCAAATATTTTTGCGCTAATGGGGCTTCGTCAGCTTTACTTCCTATTGCAAGGTCTGCTGAAGCGATTGGTCTTCCTTTCAAAAGGACTTTCAATTATCTTGGCATTTATCGGCGTAAAAATGTTCTTCGAGGCTTTCCACGGTATTGGAATTCACGAGATTGCTGGCATCGAAGTACCTCACGTATCTATTGAGTTCAGCCTTGGCGTGATTGTCGGAACCTTGTTGATCACCGCCGTGGCAAGCCTGACTGCTACTCGTAAAGATGGCTCAGAGATTATTTAAATCTACTGCGCGATCACGTAAAGTTTCATGGCCGTGCTCTTTAGCTCGTTCATGAACTTTACGGATCTGTAGCTCGAAGTTGGCAATAGCTTTATCAAATGCTGCTACGCCATTGAATTCGGCAGCCTCGGCGCGCAATAACGGCCCTGCTCCACGTGAAGTAATTACTACTTTGTGATCGTGTTTGCCTTGGCTAGGGTTTTTCTCTTTAATTACTTCAACTTCGACTCGATCAATTTTCACATTAAATCTTATTAACGCTTTAAGTTTCTTATTAACAATTCCTTTGAAATCTTCGGCAACCTGGGCATTTCTCAAATGAATGATTATTTCCATGTGTCTACTTTGGCACTAACGAGTGCGCAATGGAAGTACTAAAGCGGTAGTGCGAATATGATGAGCGTTAACCCTAGGGCTAGCGCAATTGATTGTGCCAAAATAGTTAAGGCGGTTTTGCGATCTGCTTTCTTTGCGATTGGATCGGACACGCGTGAAATCTGACCAAGTGAACCAAAATTAAAGGTTCCTAAAAATCCATACGCCAAACAAAATTTCTTACGGGATTGAATAAATCCAATTGCAAAAACCATTAGTGGAATGAAAAGTGAGAAGCGGGCACTGCGTGTGGCGTCCGTGCTGATTAACCCAATTAGAGATATCGCTGAGATTACTGCGCCAGCCAGTGCTACAACTTGGCGGCGGCGAATTTCACCTTTTCCAATGTTGCAACTTCCAGGAACATATTCTTGACTCAATTAAGCGTCTTCAGATTCTTCTTCATCGATCCACGCATCAACTTGCGTCTCATCTTGTTTATCAACCCAAGAGAGAAATGAACCGATAGCGCGAAAAGCCAATAGAGCTACGCCGACTACTCCGACGAATCGCTTAATTGCTTTGAACATACTCTAAAAATACTCCTATAACTTAAATTTTACCTAATGAGGCAGTGATGTCATCCCATAGATCATCGACATCTTCGCAACCAACTGAGAATCTAATTAAGGATTCTGAAATCTTGTGGCTCTCAGTTGCCCAACGGCGGCGGCGTTCCCACATAGATTCAATGCCACCTAGGCTGGTTGTGTTGGTAATTACGCTAGAACTCGAAGTCACTAGATCTGTGCCGGCAGCATCGCAAGTTAATTCGAAGGAAATCATGCCGCCGAAGCCGGGATAACGCACTTTGCTCACCTTGGCGTGGCCCGCTAATCGCATAGCTAGTTCCTTGGCATTGGCTTCAGCTGCTCTAAAGCGAAGTGGGAAGGTGCGGATTCCGCGCAGGGCCAACCAAACTTCGAAGGGGCCAGGAATCGCGCCACTTAACTTACGGACATCGCCCAATCGCTTAAGCAAAGCCGGATCATTGGTCGAAACAGAACCCAAGATAACGTCACTGTGTCCAGCAAAATATTTAGTCACAGAATGCATTACGAAATCAGCGCCGAATTCAAGTGGTTTCTGAGTCAACGGCGTTGCTAACGTATTATCAACTGCAACTCCGATGCCTAATTTCTTAGCTCCGGCAATAATCGCCTTTAAGTCAACAACTTCAAGGGCAGGATTTGTGGGATTCTCCAACCAAATTAATGCCGCTCCTTTAGCTGCCTCCAATACGACAGCCGTATTTGTGACATCAACAAAGCGAACTTCAAGTCGGCCGCTCTCGTGATAACCCTTTAGTAGCGCTGCAATACCTTGATAACCTTCATCGGAAAGAACAACAGGTGCGCCAATTGGCAATAAATTAAAAATCGCACTTGCCGCAGCTTGGCCTGATGCGAAAACTAAAGTCTCGCCACCTTCAAGTGCACTGATTGCACTTTCGAGAGCTGTCCAAGTTTCATTTCCGTAGCGACCATAACCAATAGGTCCGCCAGCATGAAAAGTTGAGTTCAGTGCAATTGGTGGGTTTAGTTCGCCATCTGGTTCAGGAACTGGCCGACCCGCACTAATTGCAAGTGTCTCTGGCTTTAACTTTTTATCAGAACTCATAACTCAAAGCCTATTACTTTTTTTACTTTCCAAGAACGGCCATTGCCGCATTATGACCAGGGATTCCGCTTACTCCCCCGCCTCGTTGCGCACCAGCGCCACAAATAAAGATTCGCGGATCATCGGTCTCGACACCCCAGCGCCGACTGTCGCCATCTTCACGGAATGGGAAAGTTAGATCGCTATGGAAGATATTTCCGCGAGGCAACGAGATTGCTTCTTCTAAATCCAGCGGGCTCTTGGCTTCGATACAAGGAGAGCCATC
>JBILOR010000152.1:0-2978 GCA_044374325.1 Candidatus Planktophila sp. | reverse complement strand
GTAGAAGTGCAGCAGCATGAGTTGCCAAGCGACCCAATACAACATCTTGGGCGTCGATGACATGCCACTTTCGCACTACATCGCCAGGCTTTGGACTATATGTACGCACGCTATTGCCTACCTTCTTTTGGTTCTGACTTAGTTTTTAGTAGTAAGTCCACCTCGCGGCGGGCTTGTTCTAGAGGGGTAAGGCTACCGTCACGCTCGCTCAGGGTCAAAATGAGCGTGAATCAATGGTCGAATATTGGCTCGGGGCTCTCGTAAACCCGGCCATTTGCACCGAATACCAAGAATCGCGTGAAGCCACGAGTGAACCAGCGATCATGGGTCACCGCCAGGACCGTGCCTTCATATCGATTTAGCGCTGCTTCCAAACTTTCCGCCGAAGCTAGATCAAGGTTGTCGGTCGGCTCATCAAGTAGCAGCGCAGTTGAACCCATTAATTCAAGTAAGAGAACTTGGAAGCGCGCTTGTTGCCCACCTGAAAGTGAAGAGAATTTTTGTTCGGCTTGGCCATCGATTTCATACTTTCGCAAAACGCTCTTAGCTGGCCCTAATTGCAATGAATGTTCTTGCCAGAGAATTTCGAGCAGAGTTTTACTTTCAAATTCAGGATGCGCATGTGTTTGTGCGAAATAGCCAACCTCAACGCGAGCTCCAAGTTTCCAGTTACCGGTGTATTTAACGCTTTCGTCTCCGGAAATCATGCGCAGGAAGTGTGATTTACCTGTGCCATTTTTTCCTAAGATCGCGACGCGGTCGCCAAAGAAAACTTCGAAATTAAATGGTTCAGTTAAATTCTCTAGTGCGAGGTTTTCAAAAGTCAGCGCGCGGAGCCCAGTGCGACCACCACGTAATCCAACTTTTACATCTTGTTCAATTGGCGGCGCTTCAGGTGCGCCAGCTTCTTCAAATTTACGTAAGCGAGTCTGCATCGCATGATACTTACTTGCCATGTCGGGGCTACTTGCTGCTTGAACCTGAAGAGTGCGAACTAAATCTTTTAATCGCTGATGCTCTTGTTGCCAACGAAGTAAAACTTCGGCAAAGCGCTTATTGCGTGCAACCCGTGCTTCATGCCACGTTGAGAACTTTCCGCCATGAACCCAAGTGGTGTTTCCACTTACACCTTGCTCAAGAGTCACAATTCGATTTGCTACGTTATCGAGTAATTCGCGATCGTGGCTAATGAATAGAACAGTTTTCTTGGTTTCGGTAATAACTTCTTCTAGCCAGCGCTTTGAAGGTACATCCAAATAGTTATCTGGCTCATCGAGAACTAAAACTTCATCGGGGCCCTCAAGAAGTGCCCGCAGAACAACTTTCTTCTGCTCTCCCCCAGATAAAGTATTTGCTTTACGTTCTGCGACTTGATCAAAAGATTTACCAAGTGCTTCGGTGCAGCAAACATCCCAGATGACTTCAAAGTCATATCCCCCGGCATCGCCCCAATCAATGATCGCTTGGGCATATGCCATCTGATCTTTCTCGGTATTGCGAGTATTCATTAATTCTTCAGTAGTTTTTACTTTATTTGCGGCTTCCTGAATTCGCTTTGGGGCCACCGAAATCAGCAGATCTCGCACAGTTGATTCATCGCGCACTGAACCAATGAACTGACGCATAACGCCTAGGCCACCAGAGATTGCAACTTGGCCAGAGTCTGGCGAGATATCGCCGCAGATCATGCGAATTAAAGTAGTTTTACCAGAACCATTGGCACCGATTAGTGCGACTTTGGCACCATCGCCAACACGAAAACTCACATCGCTCAGCAATACTCGCCCATCAGAGAGCGAATATTCAACAGCATTTACATCAATGTGTCCCACGTTAGTCCTCGTTTCGGCGCGCAATAGTCTGTGCAGCGCGAGCTAACAATTGTGCGTTATTAGGATAATCAACTTGCACCAAAGTTAAACCTTCAGCCGGAAAAACCATCGAATCAGAAATCCGTTCACGGTTAGCTAGCATTTCAGCGATCCAGCTTGGTTCAAAACGGCCTTCTGCAACACAAACGGCAGAGCCCACTAAGTTGCGCACCATTGAATAACAAAATGCATCAGCTACAACTTGGGCTACCAAGAGCCCATCTTCTTTACGTTGCCATTGAAAAGTTTCAAGCGTGCGAATAGTTGTTGCACCTTCGCGATATTTACAGAAAGCAGCGAAATCGTGTTCGCCTAATAACAGCGCGCTCGCTTCATTTAAGCGAGCAAGATCTAGCGGCCGATACCAACTTGCTCGGTCATAACGATCAAGTGGATTAATTGCCTTATTCGCATCAACTATTTGATATTGGTAATGACGGCGTAGCGCTGAGAACCGGGCATGAAAACCTTCAGGAGCTACTTGAATATCAAGAACACGTAAATCAGTATCAAGTAATCGATTTAGGCGATAAGCCAAATCGGCAAGGTCGGTATTTTCTGGAACATCAATGTGAATTATTTGAGCCGTGGCATGAACCCCGGCATCGGTGCGTCCGGCCACAATGCTTTCACATTGATGACGAACAATGGTTGCAAATGCTTTTTCAAATTCTTCTTGCACGGTGCGACGATCGGGTTGTTTTGCCCAACCCGAGAAATTTGTGCCGTCGTAAGCGAGTTTGATCTTTAAACGAAGAAACCCACCCTCTGGAAAGAGAGTGGGTTCCGACATTTGAGTAAGTTACTAAGTTTTAAAAGCTTAGTTATCTTTCTCAGTTAATACTTCGATGACTGCCATTGGCGCATTGTCACCCTTACGTGGACCGACTTTGGTGATACGTGTGTAGCCACCATTGCGGGTAGCAAAACGTGGTCCAATTTCAGTGAAGAGATGATGAACAACGCCCTTGTTAGCAATAGTTGCTAGAACGCGACGACGAGCATCGAGGTCACCCTTCTTTGCAAAAGTAATTAGCTTCTCGGCCAATGGACGAAGACGCTTTGCCTTTGCTTCAGTTGTAGTGATCTTGCCGTGCTCAAATAGTT
>JBILOR010000151.1:0-2988 GCA_044374325.1 Candidatus Planktophila sp. | reverse complement strand
TGCCAAAAAGCCAATACCGCTCTAATCGGTGGCGAAACTGCTGAGCACCCAGGGTTACTAGCCGATGATGAGTTTGATATCGCAGGGGCTGCAACAGGTGCGGTTGATGCCCACAATTTACTTTCCGCAGAGCGCGTTAAAGCTGGTGATGTTTTAATCGGTATGCCAGCTTCTGGTTTCCACGCAAATGGTTATTCATTGATTCGCCACATCATCAAAACTAAGAACTTATCGCTTGATTCTAAATTCCCAGACACAAATAAAACTTTGGGCGAAGTTCTATTAACTCCAACTGAGATCTACACTCTTGATTGTTTAGCTTTGATCAGATCACTTGGCACCAACTTGCGCACTTTCGTTCATGTGACCGGTGGCGGCTTAGCCGAGAACACCGCCCGCGTGATTCCGGCTGGTCTCTGTGCCACCTACGATCGCGGCACTTGGGCCTTGCCCACAGAGATGCTCTTCATGGCTAAAGCTGGCGATGTTGCCCAGGCTGCCCTCGAGCGCACCTGGAACGCAGGCGTGGGTATGGTCGCAGTCGTTGCTCCCGAGGTCGCCGATCTGACCCTTAAATCGCTGGCAGCGCGCGGCATGAAGGCCTGGATTGCCGGCGAAGTGGCCACTTCGCACGATAATAAAGACGTTAGATCCACATTGGTTTCAAAGTACAAAGGATAAAGACTTGGCTTCTAAATCCAAACGAAGTTTGAAACTGCAAGGGCAAGCAAATAAGAAGATCGATACCTATATTTATGCAATCCCGCTTGTCGCCCTTTTCATCAAAGTAATAGTTATGGCAAATACGCCGGGTCATGGCTGGTTAGGTGCTGACGGAGAAAGTTATTTAAGTGGTGTTGATGGGCTAGTTTCCCAAGGGTATTTCTCAGATAAAGAAATTTTGTCCTACTGGCCAGCTGGTTATCCAATATTGATTTGGCTGTTAACTAAAGTATCACTTGTAAACATTGGGTGGCTAATATCATTAACCCAAAGTTTCTTTTATGCATATTCCAGTTTCTATTTCACAAAGCAGCTTTCTCAAACTAAATTACGAAACTTTGTAATTCCAGTAGCGTTAATAATTGCAATAAATCCAACCTTGTCTTTAAGTTCGCTATCCGTAGGTTATGAAAGCCCAATTGCATCTTGCATGTTGATGACCGTTGGCCTAATTATAAAGTTTAAGTTATCAAAAGCTGGTACTCGCGACATACGTTTAATTTTTGGTGTTGGGTTCTTCGCGGCCCTAGCATCCTTTATGCAACCACGCTGGTTACTCACTTCTCTAGTAATTGCTGTCGCCTGGGCGCTAACTACGACAACCAAAAAACAACAAGCTTTAATTTTGACAATAGTTGTTGGAGTAATGGCAATAGCCCCACTCTCACTTATCCAAAGAAATGCGGTTGCTTTTCAGAAAAATATCATTTCAACAAATCTTGGAATTACTATGAGTATTGGCGCTGGTCCAGATACTTCAGGAGGCTATAACCACACTGGTCCAAATGTTCCATGTGAAGCAAGGTCAGCAAATGACCAAGTAACTGATAGCGATTTAACTAAATGTGTTTTGAATTGGTACATAAAAAACCCGATAGAAACACTGAGGCTTTCTTGGAACAAAACTATCTTCTTTTGGTCCCCCTGGGTCGGCCCGGTAGCAAATGGAACAATGGCAAGAAATCCCTGGTTAAAGATTGACCCAATTGTGAAAATTGGCAGTCAAAACAAGACTGCAAACTCTCTGATTAATGGGTTTACCGGAAAAGTAACCTCTGCCATCTGGGTCTTTGGTGGCATCTTGTTTTTGATCACTGGATTCTTCTGGCTAGTTTCCAGAGGAGGGCTGTTTAAAGACATAGGGTTGCTGGCAATGACTCCGATCGCTGTTTCATTCTTGATTAGCCTGGGAACCATTGGAGATCATCGATTCCGGCTTCCGACCATGCCTTTGAGCCTATTTCTTCAGGTTCTGGGAGCCGCGGTCCTCTACCGTAGGCTCAAAACAGGCTCATTTCCCTCCACTTTTGAGGCTAGCACCCAAGCGCGATAACCTACGCGTCTTGACGGATACAAATTGAAGAAGGAGGTCGCCCATGGGTCGCGGCCGCGCAAAAGCAAAGCAAACTAAAGTTGCTAGAGATTTGAAATATAACTCTCAAGATATGGATCTAGATCGCCTTGCTAAAGAACTACATGGCGAAGCTCCAACATCGAATGAGAACGATAACGATGACCCATTCGCTGAGGGCAATTACATTCCTCGCGCTTAATTACCAAGTTAGTTAGCCTGTAACTCATGACGCGCCGAACTCCATACGTTGCTGCGCTTCGAATCTACGAACCACTCTCAGCATTTGAACCAGCAGATCGTTTGCTCTGGGAAGAAGCTTTCCCGATTTATTCAACGGTTGAAGATGAACAAACTCGCGCAATGCAAAGATTAATTGCACCCACATTTTTTGCCAGCGTTGCAGATGGCGCGCACATTCTTGATTACGAAGATGTTCGCTATGTTTCACCTTGGTCAACAGCGACTCGCAGTTGGGCGGCCTATGACAACTTCACTGACTCAATGCCCAGCACTGTCACTAAATTCTTTTTCACACCTGCCATCGAAGAGTTAATTACTAGCGGCGCTGATTACATTGATAACAAAGTTCCGCACATTTTGACTGAAACCTGGATGATTCCTCCGCGTTGGTTCTCACTCTTTGCACCTGAGGAACGAATGCGCGGCGCCGATAGCAATGGCGCTTTTTCAATCGCCCGCGCCAAGATTGCAAATGCAAAAACTCGTTGCAACTTCACTCACGAAGCAGTTGTAAATGCATTCGGCGAAGGTGGCATCGAAGAAGAGATTCAAGACCTGCATGACTGGATGGATATGTTCCACCCAAAATCATTAGTCGAACTCGATTACGGTGGCCTTGCTGATTACTTAAATATCGCACTGGCTGAAGTCGGTGGCATTGAAGCTGATTC
>JBILOR010000150.1:0-3055 GCA_044374325.1 Candidatus Planktophila sp. | reverse complement strand
TTCCGAAAGTAACTCGCAAAGGTGGCGGAGCAGCGCTGCCATATAAGCGCAATCTATTTACTTCGATTGTTGGTGCCGCCGTTGAAGCAGCCAAACCATTTGGTATTCCAGTAACTGTAAAAATGCGTATTGGCATCGATAGCGATCACGAAACTTATTTAGAAGCAGCCACTTCAGCCGCTAATTTAGGTGTCGCTTGGGTTGCTTTACATGCTCGAACTGCTCAACAAATGTATGAAGGAAAGGCTGATTGGTCAGCTATTACGCAGCTAGTTGAGCACTTAAAGCCAACTGGTGTACCTGTATTAGGAAATGGCGATATCTGGTCTGGCGCTGATGGTCTAGCGATGGTTTCTGAAACTGGCTGTGCTGGTGTGGTTGTAGGTCGTGGCTGCTTAGGTCGACCATGGTTATTCGCTGATTTAGTTGCCGCATTTTCTGGCACCGAGAGCAAAGCACTACCCACACTTTTTGAAGTTCGCGAAGTTATGTATCGCCATGGTGAGCTAATTGTGGATTACTTTGAAAATGAAGATCGTGGCTGTCGTGACCTGCGCAAACATATGGCTTGGTATCTAAAGGGCTTCCGCGTTAATAGCGAAATGCGTCGCCAATTTGGCATGGTGGGTTCGCTGGCCGAGCTGCGCAGTTTGTTAGACCAACTAACTGATCAACCTTATCCAGTTGAAGTAAGTGAAAAACCTCGTGGTCGTACCAGTCATGGCCGCCCAGTTACTTTGCCCGATGGTTGGTTACTTGATCCAGATGAGATTGTCGAAATCGAACTCGAAGATATGTTCTCTGGTGGCTAATGTTTTTATTTAAGTTAGTTCGCCGAGCAATTGCCTTCTTACTTCTTTTGGTAATTGTGATTCCAGTATTTGCACTTGGAAAAACTTGGTTTGCTGCAAATAATCCGACCATCCGAAATGGCGATGTAATTGTTGTTCTGGGTGCTGCGCAATTAGATGGCCGGCCGGGACTAGTTCTAGAAGCGCGACTAACCGAGGCAAAGCGAATTTATGATTTAGGTTTAGCTAAGAAGATTATTACCGTCGGCGGTGGCGCACCTGGTGACCGAACAACTGAGGCAGCGGCAGGCCGTATTTGGTTAATGCAAAATGGCGTTAAGTATGCCGATATCAAAGCGCTTGAAAAAGGTCGCGATACTTTAAGTTCGACCAAGTTATATGCCGCTGAAATGCGTGAGCGAAAGCTAAAGAATGTAATTATTGTTACCGATCCATTTCATTGTTTGCGATCGATGACGATGGCAAATGACCGTGGGCTAGTTGCAACCTGTTCTCCTGTGCAGGGTGGTCCAAATGCCTTGGAAAAAAGCGGCTTTAAGTACTTAATTCGCGAAGGTGGCGCTTATTTGGCCTACATAACTCTGGGTCGCCGTGGCGTTCAGATTAGCGATCATTTACCTTCGGACAACATTCTCAATAAGGTAAAGCCATGAGCGAATTGATCGGTTACACCTCGCGCGATCAAGAACGTTTTCTTGATGAACCAGCTAAGCGAGCTGGTCGCACCGAATTTATGCGCGATCGAGCTCGGGTAATTCATTCTGCTGCCCTTCGTCGGTTAGCTGCAAAAACTCAAGTAGCAGTGCCCTGGGAAAATGATTTTCAACGAACTCGACTTTCACACTCTCTAGAGTGCGCCCAGATTGGCCGCGAACTTGGAGAGTCACTTGGCGCTGATCCAGATTTATTAGAAACGTCTTGCTTAGCCCACGATTTGGGACATCCGCCTTTTGGTCACAATGGCGAAGAAGCTTTAGCTGAACTAGCTAAAGATTGTGGTGGCTTTGAAGGTAACGCGCAAAGTTTTAGATTATTAACTCGAATTGAAGCAAAGAGTGTTGATGCCAATGGCAAAACAGTCGGCTTGAATTTAACGCGGGCTTCACTTGATGCCGCAACTAAATATCCATGGGCACGCAGCGAGAACCCGCGCAAGTACGGTGTTTATGATGACGATGTTGAAATCTATAAGTGGATGCGCGAAGGCGCACCAGCCGGCAAGCGATGCATTGAAGCCCAGATCATGGATTGGTCAGATGACTGTTCTTATTCAGTTCACGATTTGGAAGACGCCATCGTGGCAAATCAAATTAAAGTTTCAAACTTTCGCAATGATTTCGCCGAACTATTTAGAGTAATGAGTGTTGATTACGGTAGCGATGCCTCAGAAAATGAAGTTGAGTCAGCGCTAACCCGACTAGAAGCACTTTCTTGTTGGCCAAAGAATTTCGATGGCAGCCATCGCGCATTAGCCCGATTAAAAGACACCACGAGCCAATTAATTGGTCGGTTCGTGCAATCAGCTGAAATCGAAACTCGTAAAGTCCACGGCAACGGGCCACTTACCCGTTACAGCGCAGACCTAGAAATTCCTCGTGATCAGATCATCGAAGTCGATTTTCTAAAGGCGGTTGCTGGCCATTACTTGATTAATGCCGCTGCCTCACAAGAGCGCTATGCCAAGCAACAAACATTGATTGGCGAACTTGTTGAAGCATTATTCGCGGCCGGCCCTAAGTACTTAGATTCAGTATTTTTAGATGATTGGCAGCTTGCATCAACGGATGCCGAGAAATTGCGTGTGATTATTGATCAAGTTGCCGGATTAACTGACCCTGGTGCATATGCACTTCATGCCCGCGTTTGCGTGACTGGATAGACTGGTTAAATCATGAGTGGTCGAATTAGAGATGAAGACGTTGCCTACGTTCGCGACCACGCGCCTATTGATGAAATTGTGGGCGATTATGTCCAACTCAAATCAGCCGGCGGCGGTCAGAAAAAAGGCTTGTGCCCATTCCATGATGAAAAATCTCCCTCGTTCCATGTAACTCCATCCAAGGGATATTTCCATTGTTTTGGTTGCCAAACCGGCGGCGATGTAATTGCTTTTGTGATGAAGATGGATCATTTGTCTTTTACTGAAACTATCGAGCGGTTAGCTGATCGAATCGGTTACACCTTGCGCTACGACGAAAATTCTTCGGGCTCTGCCGCACCTGCTGGCCAACGTTCACGCCTCA
>JBILOR010000032.1:0-10831 GCA_044374325.1 Candidatus Planktophila sp. | reverse complement strand
GAGTTCTCGCCAGTAATCTGACCATAACTAATTGTGTCGTAAGAAGTTGCGTTGTTAACAAAGCGTTCGCCTTCGCTCAAAATTGCGCTTCCGCGAACTCCGAAAAGACCACCGATCAAAACACCAATCAAAATCAGAATTAATGAAATGTGGAATAAAAGATTTCCGGTCTCGCGTAAGTAGCCTTTTTCGGCGGAAATACTCCCTTCGCTTTCCAGAACTCGAAAACGCTTAGTCTTTAACCAAGATTTGGCGAGCTCTAACTCATTTCCATGAGCTGGCCACGATTGAAAATGTTCCATCCGACCTAAGTTTTTAGGCGTCTTAGGTGGCAAGGCACGAGTAGCCTGAAGATGTTCAAACGATCTCGGCAAAACACAGCCGATTAGTGAGATAAAGAGCAAGATATAGATTGCGCTAAACCAAGGTGATGAATAAACATCAAATAGGGAAAAACGCTCAAACCAGATAGCTAAAGCTCGGTGCTTTTCAAAATAATCAGTAACCGCCATCGGATTCTGGGCATTCTGTGGGATCAAGGAGCCCGGAATTGCTGCCAAAGCAAGCAATAGCAGCAGAACCAGGGCGGTGCGCATACTGGTCAATTGGCGCCAGAAATACCTCATTAACGCAATTGCGCCAATTTCTGGAAGTTGGGTTTGCTCACTCATTAGATCACCGGCACAAAGTCAGAAATTAATGAACGTAGTGAAATCATTAAATCACTCCATAGCCCAAGCAGTTGAAGAGTTCCAATAATGATTAGGAATACCCCGCCAATTAGCGAGATTAGATTTCCTTTGCCAACTAAGAATTTGCGAAGTTTTTCAGAGCGATCTAAGAACAAACCCGAAAGAATAAATGGCAGGCCTAAACCAATGCAGTAGCTAATCGATAAGAGCGCGCCGCGCAGTGCTGAGCTTTCCTGAAATGCCAAAGTTTGAACCGCTGCAAGTGCTGGTCCAATGCACGGAGTCCAGCCCACACCAAAAGCAAACCCAAGTAATGGCGCACCAACTAAACCGCCGAAAGCTGAACTCTTCAGATGTAGAGTTGGCATCATTGGAAATTTGCCTAAGAAAATGAATCCCATCAAAATGGTAATTACGCCAAGAATTTGGGTTATCCCAATTTCGTGCTCAGTAATTCGAGAGCCGATGGTTCCAAACAAAGTTCCGTAGAGAACAAAGGGGGCTGAGAACCCAATTACAAATAGTGAAGAACCTAATAGAACTCGGCCGCGCTTAGAACTAAATCCAGCTGCATAAGAAATGTATCCGGGCACTAATGGAAGTACGCAAGGTGATAAGAATGAAAGTAAGCCTGCCAGTGCTGCTACAGGAAGAGCCACAATTAAATATCCCGAGAAAATCTGCTCGACTACAAAGTTTCTCATTCGGCAGTTAACCGTTCGATTAAATTACTGAGTCCACCAACGGTGGCGGGGCCTGAAATGCGCGCGGCTACTCGTCCTTTTTTATCTAAAACCACTGTTGTCGGAATCGCATTTGCTGGCAGCGTATTGCGAAAGCCCAGAAGTAGTGAATCATCAATGAAATTAGGGTACGGAACGGCTAATTGGCGGGCAAATACTTCAGCATTAGCCAAATTGTCTCTAGTCAAAATACCCATAAATTGCACATCAGGGTATTTCTCGGAGAGCGCAATAAATGCCGGAACTTCGGCTCGACATGGTGAACACCATGATGCCCAAACATTTACCACTGCAATTTGGTTTCCAGCAAAATCGAACTTGGTTCCGTACAAAGTATCGCCACTTAGTTTTGGTGCCATTGCTCTATCAGCAGCTGAAATAAAAGTTACTGCGCCATTTCCAGAAATATAATTCTCTTGCGCAGTTGAAACCCCACCGTTTCCACAGCTAGTCAGAATTAGAGCACTGACTGCTACAAGAATTAAACGGTGCGATTTGCGAATCATTTTTTCGGTGGTAACAAATGCTTCGCTGGTTCGGAATATGAAAGCCCTGAAATCAAACCTTCATCATCAAAGTGAATGCTCGTAACTGAGGCTAACGAACATTCGCGTTTGCGTGGATCGTGAATTAGTCGACGTCCTTCAATTGCACTTCGCAAAATCCAGATTGGAAGTTGATGCGAGACACAGATGGCATCTTTACCTTTAGCCGCTTTATTCGCTTCAAATATTGCAGCCAACATTCGGGCAATTTGTTCTTCGTATGGTTCGCCCCAAGATGGTTTCCAGGGGTTATATAAATGTCGCCATGCTGAAGGATGCTTTAAAACGCCATCGCCAATTCCAAATGGCTTACCTTCAAAAATATTTGCAGCCTCTATTAACCGCTCATCGGTAGTGATGGAAATGTTGTGTGCGGAAGCAATAGGAGCTGCAGTTTCTTGGGCTCGTTGCAGGGGCGAGACATGAAGTGCTCCGAGATCAATAGCTTTTGACCATTCACCTAAAGTGCTTGCCATAGCTTGGCCGCGTTCTGATAATCGCCAACCTGGTTGACGGCCGTACAGAATTTTGTGCGGGTTCTCTACCTCGCCATGGCGAATAACGTGGACAGTTGATGTCATGCGCTAAGCATAAAGCGTCGGATTTACAGTTCTCTCGCTAAGGTAGTGACATGGCACTCACCCAAAAGCGAGCAGCCTTTTTCGATGTAGATAACACCTTGATCCATGGATCATCGCTCTATTTTCTCGGAAGAGGCATGTACCAGCGCGGCTTCTTTACCAAAGCTGACATTTCGCGCTTCGTCCTAGCCAACCTGAGATTTCGCTTAACCGGTAAAGAAAACAAAGAAGAGATTATTAAATTTCAAAATGCAGCGACTGATTTTATTGGTGGTCATGATGTAGCCGAAATCGAAGCAATTGGCCAAGAAATTTATGATGAATTCGTTTCTCCTGCACTTTGGCAGGGCACGATAGATATCGCTGGTTCGCATTTAGCTAACGGTGAAGAAGTTTGGTTAGTGACAGCAGCACCAGAAGATATGGCAATTCTGATTGCAAATCGTTTAGGTTTCACTGGTGCACTCGGAAGTAAAGCCACAATCAAAGATGGAAAGTACACCGGAACTCTAGAAGGAAACTTGTTACATGGTGCCGAGAAAGCTGTAGCAATTACCAAATTAGCCGCCGAGCGAAATTTTGATCTTTCGCAGTGTTATTCATATTCAGATAGCCACAACGATCTGCCACTTCTTAGAGCTGTGGGAAAACCAAATGCAATTAACCCTGACGCAATATTGCAATTGCGCGCCATGAGTGAAGGTTGGCCGATTCACGAGTTCCGCCGGGGCCGCAAATTTAGCCAAGTGTTCGGGCCGCTAGTTAGCCGATTGGCTGCTGGCTTGACTTGGTTACGCCCTCGTAAATCTCGCTAGCCCACCTACTTAAATAGGCGGATCATCCCTCCTTCCACTAATGTAGGACGGTTATGGAAATTCGCTCATTTACTGATTATCTGCGCTCGCTCGACGATGCCGGTTTATCTGAGCTTTTTGCCGCTCGCCCCGATTTGGTATCACCAGTGCCACCAGATTTGGCATCACTTGCCGTTCGAGCATCTTCATCACATAGCATCGCGCGCGCAATTGATTCATTAACTGAATATGAATTCCAAATTCTCGAAGCCTGCGTAGCTTTAGATGAAGAATTTACGCTAAAAAACGTTATTTCAATTACCCATAAGGATGCTGCAATTGCGGTTGCACGACTAACTACTTTTGGCCTGCTGTATCCAACCGAAAAAGGTTTACGTCTGCCTACCTCGGTAAGCCAACTATTAATTAATGAACCAGCCGGCCTCGGACCAGCCTCTCTTGCTAAATTAAAATTGACCGAATTAAACGAAGCGCCTGAAGCTGCTAAACGTGTGCTGACCCAATTAATTTGGGGACCACCTCGTGGCAGTGTTGGTGACATAAAGAATCCAGGTCCGGGAATCGCTTGGTTACTCGATCGAAAGTTTCTAGTTCCGCTAGACCAGCGCACCGTAATCATGCCGCGCGAAGTCGGAATTTTTTTACGCGGCGGAAAAGTCCATAAGAGTTATGAAAGTACCGCACCTGCGGTAATCGGAAATAAGCGTATTGAAAAATCTGTAAATATGGCTGCTGCTGCAAACGTAGCAACCGTACTTGGTTGGGTCGAAGAGCTACTTCACTTCTGGGCACAAGAGCCAGCAGATGCTCTTCGTTCGGGTGGCCTCGGTGTCCGCGACTTAAAACTAATCTCAGCGCATATCGGAATAGATGAAAATTGCGCGGCATTCATTGCCGAACTTTCTTATCTCGCGGGTTTACTTACGATTGATAGTGATGATCGTATTTTGCCAAGTAACAACTTCGATATTTGGCTAACCCAAAGCGCCGAAACTCGCTGGATCACTCTTGCTGCAAACTGGTTAATAACTTCACGTGTTAGCGGTTTAGTTGGTCGTGGCGAAGCAAAAAGCGTTGCTGCTCTTGGCCCCGAACTCGATCGGGTAAATGCGGCAAGCACTCGTAAATTAGTTATTAACTTGCTCAACGAACACCCTAATTTGGCCCCGGATTTAGAAAGCTTCACCCGTACTGTTAAGTGGAAAGCGCCAAGTAAGCGTAATCCGGGCATTCAAGAAGAACTTATTCAATGGACACTGCGCGAAGCAGAGTGGTTGGGTTTTACTGGTCAAGGTGCATCAGCTAAATATGGGCGAGCTTTTATGTCAGGTGCCGATGACATTGGCATCGATACTGATCTACCAAAGCCAGTTGACCATATTTTAATTCAAAGCGACAACACTGCAATTGCACCAGGGCCACTGGAGCATGACATTGCGCGCGATCTTTCAGCAGTTGCTGATATTGAAAGCCGAGGCGGCGCAACTGTTTACCGTTTCAGCGAAGCTTCAATTCGTCGCGGGCTTGATCACGGCAAAAGTGGTGAAGAAATTCGCACCTTCTTAGTTAAGACTTCAAAGACGCCTATGCCACAACCATTGGAATATTTAATTGCCGATGTAGCAAAGAAGCATGGAAAGTTACGGGTGGGCAATACGGCCAGTTTTATCCGTTGCGAAGACACTTCACTCATTGCACAAATCATGAGCGATAAACGTCTTGATGTTCTTTCCTTAAGAAAAATTGCGGCTGAAGTTTTAATCTGTGATTTAGATGCCGCTGATGCCATGAATGTTTTACGTAACGCTGGTTACTTACCAGCCGCCGAAGCAAGTAATGGTGCCTTAATTACAGGTCACCGATCTCACCGAGCAAAAGCAAAGCCAAAGCCACCACGCGTAATCGGTGAAATTGATTCGCCATCCGAATCAACTCTGGCTGCTGCAGTTAGATCAATTCGAGCTGGCGAAAAATCAAGTCATAAGCAGAGCAAAATCCGTGATTCCGCAGCCAACGCTTTAGGTTCGTTGCCACGCACGACCGCAAATGAAACTATGGATCTGCTGGCGATATATGTAGAGAAGCAGCAAGCCCTCTCGATTGGGTATGCCGATAACAATGGCGCGGTTTCACATCGCATCGTTGACCCGATTAAAATTTCAGCAGGCGCTTTAGTGGCTCGAGACCACGCCACCGGAGAGATGCAAAGCTTTCGAATCCCGCGTATTACGGGGGTCGCACCGCTATGACCAACGCGCAAAGTCCCGAATACGGCAGACTTAACCCTATGTCCGACCTCATGATTAGCTCGCTTGAGACTCTAGTTCGCTGTGAATCTCCCTCCGAAGATCTTGCTGCTTGTCGTGAAGTTGTCCAAGTTGCTAGTGCAATTGCTGCCGATGTTTTAGGAACACCAGCACAGATTCGTGAAATTGAAGGTCGCCCAGTTTTCTGGTGGGGCGACGCCAAACCCGAGATTGTTTTGCTTGCTCATTTAGATACCGTTTGGCCAAAGGGTTCATACCAACCACTATTTGAAATTAACGGCGATGTGATTCGCGGGCCAGGAACTTTTGATATGAAAGTTGGTTTCTTGCAAGCCCTATTTGCGCTAAAAGGAATCGAAGGCTCGGTTGCCCTGATTGCAACTACTGATGAAGAAACTGGCAGCCACGCATCACGCAATTTGATCAAAGAGCTTTCCGAAAGCGCTAAGGCAGTTTTAGTTCTCGAGGCTTCACTCGATGGCAAAGTAAAAACTGGCCGTAAGGGAACTTCCATGTACCAAGTAAAGGTACATGGACGTGCGGCACACGCTGGCCTTGAGCCCGAAAAAGGAATTAACTCAACCGTTGAAATTTCGCATCTAGTTTTACAACTTTCTGGGCTAGAGAATGCCGAACACGGCACCACAGTTGTGCCAACAATGTTAAGTGCCGGAACTACAACTAATTCAGTTCCAGATTTGGCTGTTCTAGATATTGATGCGCGTTCTTTTTCAACGGCCGAACTGCTACGTGTTGATGCAGCAATCAAAGCGCTGCAACCAAATAACCCAGCTGCTCGAATTGAAGTAATCGGTGGCTTGAATCGCCCACCATTAGAACCTGCAGCAACTAAGTCCCTTTACGAGCGGGCCGAGAAAGTTGCCGCAACAATCGGAATTCCAGCCCTTGGTCACGCTTCAGTTGGTGGTGCTAGCGATGGAAACTTTGCTGCCGCTGCTGGTGCTCAAGTGCTAGATGGATTAGGCGCAATTGGTGGTGGCGCACATGCCCTTACTGAATGGGCAAGCGTTAGCGCAATGCACCAACGAACTGACTTCCTGCACGCCTTTATTAAGGACTTACTAAATGACTGATGGCCCGCTGATTGTCCAGAGCGATAAAACGCTGCTCTTAGATATCGATCATCCGGGTTCGGTTGAATGTAGGCGCGCTATTGCACCGTTTGCCGAGCTAGAGCGCTCCCCTGAACATATTCATACTTATCGGCTAACCAATTTAGGTTTGTGGAATGCCCGTGCTGCTGGCCACGATGCAGAACAAGTAATTGATACTTTAATTAAATATTCTCGCTACGCAGTTCCACATTCATTATTAGTAGACATTGCCGAAACGATGTCACGTTATGGTCGCTTACGTCTTGAAGCTGACCCAGTTCACGGTTTGATTTTAATTACCAGTGATAGCGCAGTTCTTGAAGAAGTTATTCGCGCCAAGAAAATTGCACCGCTGCTTGGTGTGCGTATTGATAAAGAGACTGTCGCTGTACATCCCAGCCAACGCGGCGCGATTAAACAATCACTATTGCGTCTGGGTTGGCCAGCCGAAGATTTTGCTGGTTACGTCGATGGCCAAGCACATGAAATTGAGTTGGTACAAAAAGACTGGAAAATTCGTCCTTACCAAGAATTAGCGGCTGAAGGTTTTTGGCATGGCGGCTCTGGTGTTGTCGTACTTCCCTGCGGCGCTGGAAAAACAATTGTTGGCGCTGCTGCGATGGCACATGCCAAAGCCACAACTTTGATTTTGGTTACCAATACAGTTGCAGCTCGCCAATGGCGAGATGAGCTACTAAAACGCACCACACTAAATGAAGATGAGATTGGCGAGTATTCGGGAGCCAAGAAAGAAATCCGGCCAGTTACTATCGCCACTTACCAAGTTATGACCAAGAAGAAGAATGGTGTTTACGCGCACTTAGATCTTTTTGATACCCATGACTGGGGTTTGATTATTTATGACGAAGTGCACCTTCTGCCAGCCCCAATTTTCCGCTTTACTGCCGATATTCAATCTCGTCGTCGCTTAGGTTTAACTGCGACGTTAGTGCGCGAAGATGGCATGGAAGGCGAAGTTTTTAGCTTAATTGGGCCTAAACGCTTTGATGTTCCTTGGAAAGAAATTGAATCACAGGGCTATATCGCTCCGGCCGAATGCGTTGAAGTACGCGTGAATCTGACCGAAGCTGAGCGAATGTTGTACGCAACTGCCGAGCCCGAAGAACGTTATCGCTACTGCTCGACCACTGCTACCAAACGTAAAGTTGTCGAGGCACTCGTTGAGCGACATGCTGAAGACCAAGTGCTGGTAATCGGTCAGTACATTTCACAACTTGATGAACTATCTGAGGTACTTGGGGTTCCGTTGATTAAAGGTGATACCCCCGTTAAAGAACGTGAACGGTTATTTGCCCAATTTCGCACTGGCGAGATTAAGTGTTTAGTTGTTTCAAAGGTGGCTAACTTTTCCATCGATTTGCCAGATGCCACGATTGCGATACAAGTATCGGGTGCTTTTGGTTCTCGCCAAGAAGAAGCTCAACGGTTAGGTCGCATCTTGCGCCCAAAGTCTGATGGCCGAGGTGCCACATTTTATTCAGTAGTTTCGCGCGACACAGTCGATCAAGATTTTGCACAAAACCGACAACGGTTCTTAGCCGAACAGGGTTACTCGTATCGAATTATTGATGCTGACGATGTTTTTCAAGGGAAGATCTAAAGCGTTCTAGATCAACCCGAAACATATCGTGGTGCTTGCCATCGATATGAATAACCGGAACTTCTTCGCCATACTTTTGAACTAGTTCATCGTTACCATCGATATAAATCTTTTCTATTTCGAAATTCAATTCGGCTTTAACGGATTCTAAACTTGCTAAGGCCACATCGCAAAGGTGGCAACTCTTTCGCGAGTAAATAGTTACAACTGTCACTTCTTCTTGCTCCGGTTTTTGGTAATTGCCCGATCGATTAGTTCTTGTGCGATCAAAGTTGCATCATTCTTAGCGCGATAAGCGTTCTTCTCGAGATCTTTCAGAACTGCTTCAGCGGTAGCTTTTGTTACGGTTGCAACCATTGGGCCATATTTCTTTGCAAACAGCGAATGGGCGACTTCGCCAATTGCGCGAGCTAAATCTTCACGAGCCTCATCTAAGGTCGGTTCAGGGCGGGCATTTCCGGCGGAATTCTGTAGCGAAATCGCAGGTTCTTGGCGCAGCCGATTGAGAACTTCGGAGTATTCCGTGGGGACATTTTCACGGGAAATTTTAGGTTGCGCGGTCATTGGGCAATCATCTCACCCTGATAGCGTTGCGCAATATGTGGGGCAAATCCAGTAACGGTAGAGCGAAATTAAGCATCGCCCTGCTCTCTGTTGCATTGATTTCGAGCTCTATCTTGGCGCCAACTGCGCAAGCTCAAGTACGAGTTCGAGCATCTACAGTTTGGGGACATACTGTCGCTGGAGATGCGGCCGCAGTTCCGACTTCATTTTCGGCACAAAGCGCGCCTTCATCAAATTTAGCGAAGATCTCAAAGTTCACGGTTACCTACAACTCATTTCCGATTTGGGCACGTGCTGAAGTTCAAGCAGCTCTAGATACCTGGTCCGAAAATTTCAAATCGTCCGTTGACATTACGGTGAATGCAACTTGGGGTCGAACCGCAAACATTGATGTTCTTGGAAGCGCGCGACCAGGTAGTTTTTTTGCTGGATTTACTGGCGCACCGGATTCGACACTTTGGTATCCATCCGCTCTTGCCAATGCACTTGCTAATAAAGATCTAGACCGCGATAACCCTGAGATTATTATTCAAGTGAATTCAACTGCTAATTGGAATGAACGTGGCGATGACAAGCCACGCAATAATGAATACGACCTGCAATCAGTAATTTTGCATGAAGTCGCCCATGGCTTGGGTTTCTTATCTGTCGATGTATACGACAATTTTTTTGGATACGGCAGCATTGATCAACCAACACCTTTTGATGCTTACATTCAAACACCCGATGGTCGCCGTTTAGCCGATATGCCAACTCCATCTTTGGAGTTAGGAAAAACTTTAACTGCTCCACTTTATTGGATTGGCGAAAACGGAAAGCGCGCTAATGGTGGTGAGAAAATTAAGATGTACACACCTCTGATTTATGAACCAGGATCATCGGTAAGCCATATAGATGAAGCCACTTACTCAAAGAGTGGTCCAGATGCCGTAATGACACCAAATCTTGATGCGGGCGAAGTGTTCCACCAGCCTGGCCCACTTTTGTTGGCGATGATGGCAGATATGCGCTTGAAGCCTCCAGTTGGTCTCGCCGTTAGCGTTCCTGATGCACCTAGAAATGTCGAAGCGTTGATTGGAAATCAAAGCGCGATCATTACCTTTGATCCGCCCGCAAATGCACGTGCAGCGCAAGTTACTGCATACACAGTGAAGAACTTAAAAACTTCCCTAACTGTAAGCGGTACTACTAGCCCAATTATTATCACAGGATTAAAAAATGGTACTCCCTATTCATTCGCAGTAAGTGCTCAAAACTCGCTAGGAACTTCAGTTGAAGCCGTTACCAAATCAATTGTTCCGCAAGCTGCTTGGAAGTTTGCCTCAGTTGATTTAACAACAGATGGCCGAGATATCGCCAGCACCACCTTTAACGGAAAACCAATTATTGTTTTCACAGATGCTGCAAGAGGAACTTTAAGGATTGCAACTTGGAATGGATTAGTTTGGAAAAAAACCACCATTGATGGCGCCGGTGGTAGCGCTGGTCGCACTAAAAATAAAATTGCGGGCCGCATATCTCTTTGTACTTCAGGTACTGGCACAAAACAGAAGTTACATATCTTTTACCCTGATGCGTTAGATCGAGATCTACGTTATGCCCAATATGACGGAAAGAATTTTGTCTTTGAAATTGTTGACGGTAACGGACCCTCAATTCAAAATTATGAAATTCCTGATCGGGTACGTACAGCTAGTGATGTGAGTATTAGCAATGCTTGTGCGATTACACCAGCGGGGATCTCGGTTTTCTATCGCGACGAAAGTCAAGGAATTTTGCTTGGAGCCACAAAGCGCACCACCGCAACCAAGTGGACATATGAGCTAATCGATGGCGATCGCAAAACTGATAATCGCACTACTGGTGATGTTGCCTTTCACTTAGCGGC
>JBILOR010000148.1:0-3149 GCA_044374325.1 Candidatus Planktophila sp. | reverse complement strand
TCATCGCCAGTTTTTGTGTAGATCCGCGTCAAATTAACCATGGGTAGAGCCTAATCGGGCAGATAAGATACGACCACTCGAGAATTAGCTTCGCTTTAAAGAATTTAGAAAGGGTGCCGCCATGTCTGCAACTGACCGCTTTCGTGTTGTCGGTGGCGCTCGCTTAGTCGGCGAAGTCAGCGTTAGTGGTGCGAAAAATTCAGCCCTAAAACTCATGGCTGCTTCGCTCTTAGCCGCTGGCAAAACCACTATTCGCAACGTGCCTGATATTGCAGACGTCGACATCATGGCTGATCTGCTTACCCGCTTAGGATGCACGGTTGTTCGCGGCGCAGATTTAGTGACTATTGATGTGCCCGAAGTTCCGGGACACCGCGCTGATTACGATTTAGTGCGCAAGATGCGGGCCTCAATTAACGTACTTGGCCCACTTGTTGCTCGCGTTGGCCAAGCCGAAGTCGCACTTCCTGGCGGAGATGCCATCGGTTCACGCGGATTAGATTTTCATATTCGCGGTCTAGAATCCCTCGGCGCAAAAGCACACAATGAACATGGTTATGTAATTGCCGAAGCACCTAATGGCTTAACTGGCGCTGAAATTGTTTTAGATTTTCCAAGCGTTGGCGCAACTGAGAATTTAATGACGGCTGCAGTGTTAGCAAAAGGTGTAACCACAATTGATAACGCAGCGCGCGAACCAGATCTAGTTGATCTTGGAAATTTCCTAATCGGCATGGGTGCCAAAATCGAAGGCCTAGGTACCCCGCTAATCACAATTACTGGTGTTAAGAAAATGTACCCGACCGATCACGCCACTATTGCAGATCGCATCGTCACTGGCACTTGGGCATTTGCGGCAGCAATGACGCAAGGCGATATCACTATTACTGGGGCACGTGCCCAAGATCTAGAAATCCCGCTTGAAAAATTAACTGCCGCCGGCGCAATCGTAACTTCGAATGAAAACTCAATCCGAGTGCGCATGGATTCCAGGCCAAAGGCGATTGATGTTTCAACGCTTCCCTATCCAGGTTTTCCAACTGACTTGCAGCCGATGGTAATTACCTTAAATGCGATTGCAACCGGTGATGCGATAGTGACCGAAAACGTTTTCGAAGGTCGCTTCATGTTTGTTAATGAATTGATCAGATTAGGCGCTCAAATCACTATTGATGGCCACCACGCAGCAATAACAGGGGTCGAAAAGCTATCCAGTGCACCTGTTGTAGCGACAGATATTCGGGCTGGCGCGGGCTTGGTTTTGGCTGGTTTGGTTAGCGATGGCATAACTTTTGTTGAAGATGGCTATCACATTGATCGTGGATACCCAGACTTTGCCAAGCAATTGCGCGCACTTGGCGCTGATGTAACTCGCGAACTTTAAACATTCTTTTTTAGCAAGAAAAAATCCCGGTAGATATTTCTACCGGGATTTTTAAATAAAACAGATTAACCTACTGACTCCGTCAAGATCGAAACTCGATCATTTGATACCGATAAGAACCCGCCATGAACATTAAAACTTTGGGTAGTTCCATCTGCAACTTTAATACTGACGGCTCCGTCGACTAGAACACCAAATAAAGGTGCGTGACCCGGCAGTACGCCAAGGTCACCTTCGGTTGTGCGAGCTGAGATAAATGAAGCCTCGCCTGTCCAAACCTTCTCTGTTGGTGAAACTACTGCGACTTTAAGTGTCATGAGTTAGTTCTTCGCCAATTCTGCAGCCTTGCGCTCAACATCGTCGAGGCCACCGCACATGAAGAACGCTTGCTCTGGAATGTGATCGTACTTTCCATCAGCAAGAGCTTCGAATGCAGAGATTGTGTCTGCTAGAGGTACGAATGATCCATCGATACCGGTGAAGACCTTTGCTACGAAGGTGTTCTGTGACAAGAAGCGCTGAATACGACGCGCGCGACCTACCAAGATACGGTCTTCTTCAGAAAGTTCATCAATACCAAGAATCGCAATGATGTCTTGAAGATCCTTGTAGCGCTGCAAGATCTGCTTAATACGGTTAGCAACCTGGAAGTGGTGCTCGCCGATGTAGCGTGGATCAAGGATGCGAGATGTTGAGTCAAGTGGATCTACCGCTGGATAAATTCCGAGCTCTGAGATCGGACGAGACAACACTGTGGTTGCATCTAAGTGCGCGAAAGTAGTGTGTGGCGCTGGGTCGGTGATGTCATCGGCAGGAACATAAATAGCCTGCATAGATGTAATCGAGTGACCGCGAGTTGAAGTAATGCGCTCTTGTAATTGACCCATTTCATCGGCAAGTGTTGGCTGGTAACCCACAGCAGATGGCATACGGCCAAGAAGAGTTGATACTTCAGAACCTGCCTGTGTGAAGCGGAAAATGTTGTCGATGAAGAGCAATACATCTTGCTTCTGCACATCGCGGAAATACTCAGCCATAGTTAGCGCTGAAAGTGCAACGCGCAAACGAGTTCCAGGTGGTTCATCCATCTGACCGAAAACTAAGGCGGTCTTATTGATAACGCCCGTCTCGGTCATTTCTAGGAATAAGTCGTTACCTTCGCGAGTACGCTCACCAACGCCGGCGAATACAGATACACCACCGAAGTTTTCAGCTACGCGATAAATCATTTCCTGAATCAAAACTGTCTTGCCTACACCTGCACCACCGAATAGACCGATCTTTCCACCCTTTACATAAGGTGTTAGCAGATCGATAACTTTGATACCGGTCTCGAACATTTCAGTCTTTGACTCTAGTTGATCGAAAGCTGGTGCATTGCGGTGGATTGGCCAACGCTCTTTAATATCAAGTGATGAAGTTGGTACGTCGAGGGATTCGCCAAGTGTGTTGAACACGTGACCCTTCGTTACGTCACCAACTGGTACTGAGATCGCAGAACCGGTGTCGCTTACTTCGGCTCCACGGACCATGCCATCAGTTGGCTGCATCGAGATCGCGCGCACTAGGTTGTCGCCAATGTGCTGCGCTACTTCTAGAGTCAAGGTACGAGTAGTTCCACTCATGGTGGTCTCTACATGTAGCGCGTTGAAGATCGAAGGCATCTGACCCGCTGGGAACTCAATGTCCACCACTGGGCCGATAACTCGCGCAACGCGACCTTTACCTGTTGTCTTTACCGACATCATTCACTCCCTGCACTAGC
>JBILOR010000149.1:0-3149 GCA_044374325.1 Candidatus Planktophila sp. | reverse complement strand
ACCCCTGATATGACAACTAAATAGCGAAGCAATATTGCTTCCACACCCATGGGGGTGAACGGTCTCGACTTTGGATGTTGGGATAGGGGAAGCGGGCCGAGGAAGCCAGGATGATCTCGTAAACCAAAAACCTGTGCAAAAAATCAAGCGCCAGTACAACTGCCGCTGATTACACCCTAGCTGCCTAAGCTAGCTCTGTAATCCGTTAGCCCAGAGCTCCGCCTTTGGCCTGGGACCTAACGCCGACAGAAGGCTTTTCATGAAGTTGGCTTTGCGAACAACTTCGGAGAACAGTTTCGCAAATGAGTTTGTCGGATACTTGTGTGTAAGAGATCCGGAACTGAGAAAACGTTAAACGCACTACGCCCGTAGAAGCCCTATGTCAGTACCGAAGGACCCGGGTTCGATTCCCGGCACCTCCACTTAGAGTTAAATAAATGAGCGAGGCGTATACAAGTGTTTACATTTGTATATAGCCGAGTGAGGCGTGGTGGTTTAGCGCTTCAGCGCAAACCTCCACCATATTTTCTGATGCAAAAATAACTTAGTGCTGTCCGCTTGGTCCATTGCGGCGGTCAGCTCCGCCTCCGAATCCTTTGAATCCGAATCCGTTAGGAAGGTATTCGCGCTTAACGGCAAAGAATCCAGAGATAGATCCAATCGCTGCGATAACTGTTGTAAACAAGTTCGTATTGACGAGAAAAAGATTAAAGGAAATAAAGCTTCCCATTAACGTCAAAACTGTCACGAGAATTCTACGAATCAAACGCACAGGGTTACTCGTGCTTTCTCGATTAAGTGCAGGGATCCAAGTAAGCAATAAAGCAATTGGGCCACTAAATGTCGAGATAGCAAGAATTATCAAGACAGTTATTACGAGTGATTCCATGGTTAAAGGTTAACCCAGGTATCTGAAGTGGCTGCAAATAAATCCATGTCGATTTGGCTGCCGTTAGCGCCGGTAACTCGTGCCTTCATCAGACCTTCATGCGAGTAACCAGCGTTTAGCAACACTTTCTTTGAGGCTTCATTGTCAGTATCAACGATCCCGGCTAAGCGCCTTAGGCCTAGAGTTTCAAAAGCGTATTCGGTGACCATCCGGCAACCGATTGATCCATAGCCGTAACCGCGCACATCTTTATTTAGCCAATAACCAATTTCGCCGATGTGGTTATGTTCTTCGATGCCGTGAATTGAAAATGGCCCCAGAAATGTTCCCCCAGCAACCTTTAAGGCGGCAGGGCTTACATCCTTGTTGATAGTCAGTGCCCAATGAATTGCTTTGCGCTCGACAAAAAGCCGCGGCGTTTTCTCATGCACAAATGCCTGAGCTAATTCCATGGTGAAGTTTTCGGCCACGGTTGTGAACCGAGGGATAAGCGGGTCTTGGCAAGATTGGTAGATCGCATCGATGTCTGAATTGGCCAGCGGTCGCAGGGTGAACTGCCCATACTGAAGAGTAGGAGTTTCACTCGGCCACCAGATCATGTGCTCAAGGTAGCGGAATTTAGTCTTGGCATGATGAGCGATCTAGGGATATCCCATTTAATATATGACCATGATCAAATCTGCAGCCAAAAAGATAGTTTCCAGTGCAATCGCATTTGCCATGTCTATTTCGATGAGTGTTGTTGCGGTAGGTGCAGGTGCCTTAGGCATTACCGCCATTAGCGCAACCGGCGTTGGAATCAGTGCAGCTAATGCTGCACCGGTCAATGTGGTTAGCAATGGCTGGACTCTGACAGTGCCTGATTTGACCTTCACTTCTAGCTACTGGATTTTCGTTTTGACTCCCAATGCACCGAACTTATTTGATGCCGGTGATTCAGTAAATTTCACGCTTAAGGATTCCAAAGGTAATTCAATTGGAACGTCATATGACTTCACAACTACTGCGAAGAAAGCTAGCCTAGATTTTGATATTTATGTAAATGCTTCTGGTTTCTCAAAAATTGATACCTCGAAACCATTTGTTGCGACAGCAGCAATTGATCGTGGTTTTGGTTCAAAGTTAACTGATTTGAATTTAACATTCTCAGTTCCAACCACATCGTTTCCAAAGCGTCCAGCAACTTTTGCGGATTACCTTGGCTTCTCAACAGACTTAACCACTTTAGAGATGCCATTTCCTAAGGATTGTGAAGACCTAGAGTTTAAATACACAGTTAATGATCCATTTTCAGAAATCTCAGATATTGATTTCTCACTTAAGGATTCGAAAGGCGAAGAGATTGCTTCTGAATCTGCATATTCAAGTGAAAAAGGCGAGCAAAAAGGAGACTTTCGTATCTGCGACTACACAGTTAAAGATGCCCTCGCGCCATTTTCAATCGATGTAGTTATAGCTTTCGATGATGAGACTGGAAAATCTAGTCTTTCTAAGAACTACAAGATTCTAAATTCAAAGTTTCCAAAGCGACCTGTAGTTTTTGCTGACTACATAACAATGAAGACTGATTTTGCGACTACCGAAATTCCATATCCAAAGTCGTGTTCGCCATTTGAATACCAATACGATTTAAATGACCCTTACGATGAGATTTCTAGCCTTGATTTCTCACTGTTAGATGGTTCCGGAAAAGCGTTAGCTAGCGATTTCGATTTTGCTGGTGAATCTAAAACTCAGACTGGGTCAATTTCACTTTGTGACTTCACGATTGCTAAAGCCGTAGGGCCATTTACGCTAAAGGCGACCATCAAGTTCTCTTCATCTAACGGAAAACCATCACTTGAATCAGTAATTCCAGTCAAGATCGAAAACCCAGCCGTTAAGCATTTAGCTGCCCTGAATGCACAAGGCGTAGTTTGTGCAAAGGGATCTTCCTTCTCAGTAGCCAAGAGTGGCAAGTGCCCATCGGGTGCGAAGGTTGTTAATTTCAGCGAACCAACAGAAATCCAATGGAATACCTTGACTCGTTCACCTGCCCAAGTAAAGGGAAAGAACTTTGTAATCTTTGGTTGCGTTGCACAATTTGATGCAAACACCGGCGGCTCAAAGTTCCGCGCCTATGCATCAAAGACCCCAACAGCATCATGGCTCAGTGGAGTTAACTCAATTTTCTCTGGAAATGCCAAGAGCCTGCTTAAGTTGAAAGAAGATGATGCCTTTATTGCGAAAGTAAATGTGTCTGGCGCAGTTAGCTATTCAA
>JBILOR010000147.1:0-3150 GCA_044374325.1 Candidatus Planktophila sp. | reverse complement strand
TTATTGGCGCCAAGAGTTTTCACTTTAACGTCTAAACCGAGATCCTTGAGAATCTGAGTCGCTTTGGCTTGGGTCTGTCCAACGATTCCCTTAGTTGGAATAGTTACGAAAGCCGAGCCTTTGGAAACTATCAACTCGATTTTTGCGCCTTTAGGTAGATCACCATTAGCTGGGTTCTGCGAAATCACGCCTCCCGGAATTACCTTTTCATCGAAGGCATAAGTGACGGTTACGTCGAAGCCAGCTTCACTTAATTCAGTGAGAGCTTCTTCGCCAATTTTTCCCACGTAGGAAAGTAATTCGAAAGTCTCAATTCCTTTGCTGACTAGTAATTTAATTGCGGCATCACGACGCACTTTGGTACCAGGTGCCGGATCAGCTGAAATCACAAAACCTTTAGGTATTTCGGAGTTAAATACCTCGGTAATTGTTCCAGTAACTAGTGGCAATTTAGCAATTGCATTTACTGCCGCTTCGGGAGTTAAGCCAACAAGTTGCGGGACCGTATAACGCTCTGGACCTTTAGAGATAGTTAGATTCACGGTGCCATTTGGTTCAGTTTTTTCTCCACCAACTGGGTCTTGCGCAACGATCAAACCTTCGGGGTCTTCTTCACTATAAATTCGTTCAATCACTTCGCTCTTAAGTCCTAGTGGAGTTAGAAGCGAGTTAGCTTTATCTACAGAAGCACCAATTACTGAAGGCACGGCAACTTTTGCACCTGGGCCAAGAACGATCCACCAACCTGCAACACCGAAACTAACTGCAAGCGTTAATGCAATGATGCGATTGCGCCTAACTCGCTTGCTTACGCGGCGTCGTTCTTCGGCACGATCCTTCTTGGTTGATCCAGTGTTCTCAGTCATGGGGGTAACTATCTCGGTTGCTTGCGCTAATTTAGCGGCTTCGGCACGCTTGGCAGCACGAGATTTATCTCGCACTTCTTCGCGAATTGGGGCAACCGGAAGATCTAATTGAAGACTCATTTGCTTACGTTTAGGATCAATCTCACTGCGTACATGTTCTAGTTCATTTAGAAATTCACCAGCATCGCGCGGACGTTCATCTGGATTAGTGCTTGTGGCTCGCGCAACCAAGCTTTCAAGTGCTTCGGGCACGCCTTTGATTTTGCTGCTCAATAACGGAATTTTCTCATTCACATGCATATATGCAATTTGAATCGGAGTATCACCGGCAAATGGCTTTTCGCCAGTAATCATTTCAAATAAAACAATTGCGGCGGCATAGACATCACTTCGGGAATCAGCGACGCCACGTTGAACTTGTTCGGGGGATAGGTATGAAACGCTGCCCAGAATTACGCTGGATTCAGCTGTCATCGTCGTACCCAACATATTTCCACGGGCCAAGCCAAAGTCTGCGATCTTTACACGACCTTCTTTCGAGATCAAAATATTTTCCGGTTTAATGTCACGATGAATAATTCCGACATTATGTGCAGCCGCTAGCGCACTTAAAACAGGTTCGATGAAGGAAAGCGCATCTTCTACCGTTAGCTTGCCTCGTTCGTAAATGTAATCGCGAAGTGTGTGACCTTCGACTAATTCCATCACAATAAAAACTGCCGGAACGCCACTTTGATTCCAACCTTGATCTTGCACTGTCACAATATTTGGATGTGAAAGTGAGGCGGCAGCTTTTGCTTCACGAATAAAGCGACCGACGAAATCTTCATCCTGAGCTAGATGTGGGTGCATGATTTTTACTGCAACTTTGCGATCTAACCGCGTATCTATAGCGCTATAAATTGTGGCCATGCCACCTGTGGCAAGCAGTGCCGTTAACTGGTAACGGTCATCAATTAGTTCGCCGGTTAGATCAGACACAGCTAAATCTTAGGCTAGCTACTGCGTAGAGAGGATGAAATCCGCTCTTTCGCGAGTTAAGTCGCGCATAAAGTATTCACTTTCCATCTTCTGCCATTTGATCATCTCGTCACGAATTTCTTCGCCATCTCGCTCTAGTACCCGTGTTAATCCAGTACTTTGATCAATATCTAGCCAAATCGAAGTTGTTAAATTCGAATGCAATAGCTGATTAGAACTACCCACTCCTTCAATGATTAGAAGTTGCACGGCCTTGATTTCTCGTGATCCTGAGAAAGATCCAGCCGACCAGTCATAGATGGCTAGATTTAAAGCTTTGCCAGCTTTTTGAGCGGCAATTAGTTGAGTAAGTCGTTGAAAAAGTTCCTCTGAGAGCGCTTGATCCCAACCGTTATATAGCTCGTCAAGATGTATTACTTCAACCGCATAAGTTCCAGAAAATCCTCGTGCAATTTCGCCGGCTAGCGTGCTCTTGCCAGAACCTGCCGGGCCATCAATTGCAAGGATTAGGGGTTTAGCAGATTCGCTAAATAGGTCGCGGAGTGCTTCGTTGATCTGCATACCAACGCCTCCAACCTTGAAGTGCAATTAGCGTAAATATTGCATATAGGAATGAAGTGAAATAGTAACCTTGATTGAAGTAGAGAGCGGTACCAGCAATATCTACGACTAACCAGATAATCCAACTCTCATATTTTTCTAAGACCATCAGTATCTGCGCAATCAGTGAACCCACAAAGAGAAATGAATCAACAACTGTTGCCGCTGCACCAATTCGAGAAAGTAAGGGCGCTAGTACTAACCACAAACCTAAAATCCACAGCACTGAATAGATGCGACCACGTGTGCCTAGCTTTCCTGGCTTAGCCCCTGATGGCGCCCAGCCTTTCCAGCCGCTAACCGCTGCTGCGATAAAAACAAATTGCAGAGCCGCACTTGCAATCAAGTTAGCTTGATAGAAGAAGATTGCATACAAGGCGCTGCTACTTGCCCAAAATGGCCAAGTTATGCGCTTTCCGGTGGTGCCTAACCAAACTCCGATCAGAGAAGTTACAGATGCAACGAATTCCAGGATAGATACTTCATAACCCCAGGCGGTAAAAAGCGAGTACGACATTAATAACTCCGTTCCAGGTCCGCATTACCGGACCGGTCAAGCGGTCGATCTGTGAATTACAGATCCTCTCAGCCATAAATTCTCGGCTCCCGCAAAGCAAACTATAGCCATTAAGGCAGCAAAAAGTATTGCGATAAGAGAGAATTATCCCGTGCAGAAGTATGGATATTTAGCGATGCTGGCTTT
>JBILOR010000146.1:0-3211 GCA_044374325.1 Candidatus Planktophila sp. | reverse complement strand
TGCCGATAACACCAAATGGAACTGAGATCTGCTTGAGGTGAAGCCCATTTGGCAGAGTTCGCTCGCGTAATACATTTCCGAGTGGATCTTCTAGCGCTGCTACTTGGCGCGCACCATTGGCAATTCCTTTAATGCGCTCAGCAGTGAGCAGCAAACGATCTTGTAATTGTGGGTGCATTCCCTCGGCAATACCGCGATCAATATCCACTTTGTTTGCCGCCAGAATATCGGCGCTACGTGCATCAATCTCATCGGCAATCGCGTTAAGTGCAGCTGCGCGCTGCGCACCAGTTGACACAGTTAACGTGCGAGCAGCAGTGCGAGCTAGATCAGCTAACGCAGCAACAGTTGTAGTGGCACTCATAGTTAAAGCCTACAGAAGTACCAGGTCATCGCGATGTACTAATTCGCGTTCGTATTCTGGCCCTAGCGCTGCAGCAAGTTCTTTTGTTGATCGCCCCAGCATTACTGGCAATTCTGTCGCATCAAATGCGACTAATCCGCGTGCAATTACTTTGCGATCTGGCCCAACAATTTCAACGGTATCGCCAGCAATGAAGATTCCCTCAACGGCAGTAACGCCAGCTGGTAAAAGTGAGGTACCACGTTCGCAGATAGCTTTAACTGCGCCCGCATCGAGAATCAATTTTCCTTGTGGGGTTGCAGCATGGGCAAGCCAAAGTAATCGCGAAGTTGTTTTGCGTTCTTGACCTTGGAAATAAGTTCCGAGTTTGGCGCCGGCAATTGATTGGGCGGCCTGTTCAAGCGAAGTTAGCAACATAGAAATTCCAGCGCCCGTTGCAATACGAGCAGCTTCGATTTTGGTAACCATTCCCCCGCTGCCAACTCCAGCAGAACCCGCGCCACCAATTTCAATTGCTGCGATATTGGCAAAATCAGTAACTTCAAGAATTGCTTTTGCGCCAGCTTGCGCTGGTGGTGCGTCATATAGAGCATCGATATCTGAAACTAAAACTAATAAATCGGCATCGATTAACAAGGCGACAAGGGCAGCAAGGCGATCGTTATCGCCAAAGCGAATCTCTTGAGTGCCAACGGAGTCGTTCTCATTAATAATTGGCACAACGCCTAATTGCAGCAACTTAAAAAGCGTGCGTTGTACGTTCTGATAATGAACGCGACGCACAATATCTTCAGTCGTAATCAAAACTTGCGACGCCGTAATTGAGTGCTGAGCAAAGCTCTCGGTATAGCGATGAATTAACAAGCCTTGCCCAACAGAAGCTGCTGCTTGTTGGGTAGCCAGATCTTTAGGACGAGCAGTTAGGCCAAGTGGTGCTAGTCCGGCTGCAATCGCACCGGATGAAACAACTAGAACTTCGGCTCCACGTGATTTAGCGGCTGCCACGATTTGGACAATCTTTTCCACTGCAGCTGGGTCTAGCGCTGAACCTGCGCTACCAGTTAGAGACGAAGAGCCAATCTTGATAACAATGCGTTTGGCGCTGGCGATTGAGTTTCGGGCCATCACTCATCATCTCCATCCAATTGAGCTAGCTCAAGATCTACAACATCAGCAACTTTAGGAGTATGTGGATCAGAAACGTTGTACTCCCACTGCTTGGCGATTTCTTCTTCGCTCAGAACATCATCGATTCGATTAACTGGTTTCCAGGTTGTTTCAAGACGAGAGTCTTCGCCTCGGCGATGTAAGTGGCCCGCAAGTTGTTCGGCGCCAGCTTCAATAGTTGGCTCCCAATCAAATACCACTTCGTTCTCGCCCGAACCAATGCGAACTTCACTGCCTGCAACTGCGCCTTTTTTGTAAAGTTCCTTTTCAACTCCAAGTTGCGCCAAGCGATCGGCTAAATAGCCAATTGCTTCAGCGTTTTTAAAGTTTGTTTGGCGAACCCAACGCACAACTTTAGCTCCGCGCACAGTAAATGAACCATCTTCGTTTGCCTTAACGGTAAATCCAGAATCATCAACAGCTGTTGGTCGCAAAATAATTCGAGTGCGTTCTTCTTTGGCCATTGATGCACGAGCCGCTTGAATCAAGCGCGCCATGGCGTAAGTTAAATTTGTAAGACCTTCACGGCTAGCAGCTGATACTGGATAGACCTCGTAACCTTTTTCGCGCAACGTATCGGCAACCATGTCGGCCATCGCGGCACCATCTGGAATATCAATTTTATTAAGTGCAATGATGCGTGGACGATCTTCGAGTCCGCCGTACTCAGCAAGTTCAGCTTCGATAATTTCGAGATCCTGAATCGGATTACGATCAGTTTCAAGGGTGCCACAATCGAGAACGTGAACTAGCGCAACGCAACGTTCGACGTGACGCAAAAATTCAAGACCTAAACCTTTACCTTGGCTGGCGCCTGGAATTAAACCTGGCACATCGGCCACAGTGAATCGTGTATCTCCTGCGTTAACTACACCGAGGTTTGGTATCAAAGTTGTAAATGGATACTCAGCAATCTTTGGACGCGCTGCAGAAATAGCCGCGATCAGTGAAGATTTACCAGCACTTGGATAACCAACTAAAGCAATATCGGCAACACTTTTTAGTTCAAGTTGAAGCGTGCGCTCTTCGCCAGGTTCACCAAGGAGTGCGAAACCTGGAGCACGACGCTTAGAAGATGAAAGTGCCAGGTTTCCTAAGCCGCCAAAACCACCTTGTGCTGCAATAAAAGTAGTACCAGTGCCAACTAAGTCAGCTAACTGATTTCCGCGCTCATCGTAAACAACTGTGCCGTTTGGCACACCAAGAATTAAATCAGTGCCGTAAACACCATCTTTGCGATCGCCATAACCTTGGTGCCCTGAAGTTGCACGACGATGTGGTGAGTGGTGGAAATCAAGCAGCGTAGTTACATCTGGATCAACGACCAGAATTACATCGCCACCGCGACCACCATTACCGCCGTCTGGACCACCTAGTGGCTTAAATTTTTCGCGCTTAACTGAAACGCAACCATCGCCACCTTTTCCGGCAGCGGCATAAAGAGTTACACGATCAACGAATGTTGTCATTGCTACTCCTTACCTTTTTCATAATTTAGAATCTTTAGTGGAATTAAAAAAGCGAGCCACGCATACGTGCGGCTCGCTCTTTTGTGAGAACCGAAAATTAAGCTACAGGGACCACGTTTACAACGCGACGACCACGAGCCTTACCGAACTCAACTGCACCTGCAGCTAGAGCGAACAGGGTGTCATCTTTACCGCGGCCAACATTCTTGCC
>JBILOR010000031.1:0-11124 GCA_044374325.1 Candidatus Planktophila sp. | reverse complement strand
GCTACTGATAACCTTGCCATTGCGCCCCCGTAGCTCAGGGGATAGAGCACCGCCCTCCGGAGGCGGGTGCACAGGTTCGAATCCTGTCGGGGGCACTAGCAATTGATCAAAAATTTATTGTGAGCGAGATAAATCACCAGTAATTGGGAAATCCCCTGCGATATGTCCTTGTATTAAGGGTGTCGGCACGGGAGAATAAGCACATTACGACATAAAGATCGTAGCAAGAGCAAAATACTTAATTGGTGCAGAACTGGCTTCTGTACGCGAGATTTCAGGGATGGGTGGTGTTCTCATGGATTGGCGTCATCAATCTGCTTGCCGCGATGAAGATCCAGAGCTTTTCTTTCCAGTCGGAAATACTGGCCCAGCCATAACCCAGATCGAAGAAGCAAAAAAGGTTTGCAACCGCTGCATTGTTAAGGATGCCTGCTTGGCTTGGGCCCTTGAGAGCGGACAAGATGCCGGAGTTTGGGGCGGTTTATCTGAAGATGAACGTCGCGCACTTAAGCGTCGCGCAGCACGTAATCGTGCGCGTCTGCAAGAACAGCAAAACCAGTTCTAAAGCGGAAACTCCAAGGTTGCTTGGGTTCCAGACTCCCCCGAAGTTAATTTAATCTGACCACGTAACTCGTTTTCGGTCAAAGTTCTTACGATTTGTAAACCTAGATTAGATGAATTAACTAAATCAAAATCACCAGGTAACCCAGCACCGTCATCGCTAACTGTGACTTTGGCTTTACTTTCAAAACGTTCGCAGTGAATAACTAGGTTGTTTCCATGTTCGGCTAGCCCATGTTCAAGGGCATTATGAATTAGCTCGGTGACGATTAGAGCAAGTGGCGTGGCAATACGCGGATCTATTTCAGCCAATGAACCACTTCGTCTGATGTTGATCTCACTCATTCGAGGGCTTAAGTCAGCTGCGTGAATTACCAGATTATCCAATACTTGATCGAAAGCTACTTTGGCATCGGCACTATTTGAAAGCGTTTCATGAACCAGCGCGATCGATGCGATTCGGCGGACCGCTTCTTCAAGAGCGGCACTCGCCTGTGGCTCTTCAATACGTCGAGCCTGTAATCGCAATAGTGCCGAAACCGTCTGCAAATTATTCTTAACGCGGTGGTGAACTTCGCGAATCGTGGCATCTTTTGTTACTAGCTCACGTTCGCGACGACGTAACTCAGTAACATTGTGCAGTAGCACAATTGCACCAATACGATCACCGCCTTGTAACAATGGCATCACCATTAAATCAATTGTCGCCCCTTGATTCTCAATTTCAGCGCGACGTAAAGATTTTCCGCTCAGAGAACTACTTATTCCTTCGTGATGTGATTCATTCCGTTGCATAGATACTTGCGAAGCAACTTCACCTAAATTAAAACTCTCTAAATCATTACCCCAGCCCATTCGATTAAAGGCAGATCTGGCATTAGGGCTGGCATAAGTAATTACGCCATTTAGATCAAGCCGGATCAGGCCATCACCCACGCGAGCAGATGGGTCGAAAATTGAGGATGCATCTTGATATGGATATGTACCTTCGACGACCATTCGGTAAAGGTTGTTGGCGATCTCGCGATAATTAAGTTCTAGCCGGCTCGGTGAGCGCATTAATTCAGCATTTCGGTGGCGTGAGATGACTGCTATTACTTGACCTTCATAAATTACTGGAATCGTTTCTTCTTTAATCAGCAAGTCACCAAATAACTCAGGTTCAGAATCGCGCACAATATCGGCGCTTGAAAGTGCTTCATCTAAACGTGGTCGCTCACCCCAAGTTACTTCGGAACCAATTAAGTCATTTGCAAATACTGTCGCCGCTGTAGTTGGGCGAATATGTGCGATTGCCACATAACCAGAAGGCCAAGATATTGGATCCGTACGAAGTGGAACCCAGAGAACTAAGTCTGCGAAAGAAAGATCTGTCAGAATCTGCCAGTCGGCGATCAACTCCTGCAACCGATATATCTGAGAGGCAGTTAACGTACTTCGCCCCTTAAGCAGAGTTTCAATGCGATTCAATTAGGAAACCTGCCAGCTAGGTAGGTGAACTGCGATCTCTTGCGCCGCATACCAAGTGAGTTCGCCATCGTCGGCACCAGCATCGCCGACAAATAAACAATCGACCTGACTAAATTTAATTGGTGAAGTTAGATTTACTTCAACCTCTGACTCTTGTCCGATCTGTGAATCCGTTAAATCAACTGCTAGGGCAAATGAAAACTTGGCAGACTCGCCTTGGTAGGCAATTGAATCTTCAGCTGCCAATAGCGAGAGAATGTATTCGGATTCTTCTTCGCCTAGTTCTGGATTTGCGCTTTTGAATTGGGCGGTTGGAACAAAGGCGGTATCAATTGAGATTTCGCCATCGCCTAATAGTTCAGCTAACTCATCAGGAGTTAAAGCCAAGTATCCGCGCATGACCTAACTCTATTGGAAGAGTTGCTGCATCCTCAAAACTAGATATCGCTGGCTATCTTGAAAATAGCCTTTCGCAACATCGATTTTGGGCTCGCTTCGCTAAGCGAGGAATAACTGGTGGCGGCGGCTGCCACGGCTCGATTATCTCTAGGTAGCGTCAAGCGATTAATTGGATTCAATTGATCTATCTGTTCCGCTAACTCATGGGCTCCTTGATCGTTTCGGCGGCGAGGAACTTCTAGATTGGCTACGAATTGCAATCTAGACTTGATCTTATTCTTATTTAACTCCTTTATTACCCTAGCTAATCTAAAGCGGCCAACTTCATCTGGTCTGGAATTTATCCAAATCTCATCGCAATTATCAGTACTCCAAATTAAACATTGCGAGGTCCAGCGTCGATCAGTCAACTTGATTGCTAAATTCGAAATTGAGCCTAAATCAATAACAATGAGATCAAAATTTACGTAAGCACTGGTCATGAACTTTGCAAAGGTGGTGCTCTTGGTCTCAGTTAGTTCATATGCCCAGAGTAATTGTGAGATTAGCCTTGGATTTTGATCTGCTCGTAGATTACGTAACTCGAGAGCAATCGAAATAGTTGGCTCAAACGAATTACCATCAATAAGCAGCGTTCTTTTCTCCAGTAAACTAGATTCCATAGCAAGGTTTATCGCCAAAGTTGTAGCCCCCGTGGCAGAGCCAGCAGAGCCAATCGCTATTACTTTTGCTCCAGCTAGATTTGTACCTTTTTGGCTAGAAATAAGTGGTTCGCGAAACTCTCTTCGAAGTACCGAACGAATTTGAGAAACAAGGTCAGCAGGATCTGATGGCCTGGGCGAAAGAAAAGGAAAACCGGCCAACTCTGATTCAGTGCCGTAGCCAATTAGATGGCGAACCTGAGACCTCAGTTCTGCAACAGTGTCATTGCTAAAGCCTGGCAAGTCTGGTGCGTAGATCAAGATCGAATTCTTTGCAGCCTCTGGATTCTGGGAAAGGAATGCCTGCAAAGAAGCAATGTCTACGGATCTTGCCACGATGTCCCAACCTTGCGAATGCAAGTTGCTCGAGACAAAACCTTCGAAATTACTATCTGAAATAGCTGTAATGATTGCGTGGTTACTGCCTTCAACCATTTAGTTTCACCACAACAAGACGACCATAGGTGGTAGCTCTAAGCACATTTGAGATTTCTTCACGCCCTATGGCAATAGTAATTGCTGCCTCTGATCCAAAGTTAGAACTCTTGCGCTCGATTGAACCTAAAAAGATATCGCTAAGAACTAATTCTGGTTCAGATGGAAATGCACCTACCTCAGCATCTTCTAAAAGATAGATGCTTATGCGATCCCCCGCTAATACCGTAGCTGGCAAATCAATTGCTCGAATGGTCAGAGATACTTCCGCGCTGTTTATGGCTTCATTCTTCGAGCTAATTGACTGCGTTGCAATCAAAGAGGTTCGCTGGATTCTATTTATAACAATGCTGCCAATTGGGTTGATGCTCGCCGAGACATAGTTATCAGAAATGGCCGAAATATTGACTTGAACTTTTGAGATATCAGTGGCAGCAATTTGTTGACCGGGAGTGAGTTCACGATTTGCAATCCAGAAACTTTGCTTCTGATTTGAAAGCGCGGAAATCAAGACGCTAGAGAGAATTGATGCAACCAGTAGCGATGTGGCAATTAGCACTCGAGTTTGAATTTTAGATTTTTTAGTAGACATGAAAGGCATCTAACGATGTCAACGGACAATTCAAATTTAGCTATCCACAGTCATCCTTTCGGATGAGGCCCAGTAGTCCTTTTGAATGATTTACAGTGGCCGGCCAGGAGAAATTCTCTCCTCATGACTACTATCGATTTATCCGTTGAGCCAATTTTCCAAACCATTACTTTTTCGCCGATCTCCAGTAACCAAGATGAGATTCCAGGCCATCCAGTATTAGACCTATTTCGCTCCCCCATTCCTGCGCAGGCTCCCCAAAAAGCAAAGTTGTATTTGATTCCGACTACGTACGGTGATGAATATGATCCAGATTTTGCACCAATGCCTACTTCTGCCAGCGAACTCCCCGAAATAAGTAGTTGGGCTTTGAAATATGGCGTCAGCGCCCTTGAAATTTGGGCTGGCAAACGTCCTGCTGCTCAATTAACCAGATGGACCCATAGAAACATTTTTGCCAAGTTAGTTTTAGATACTGGCTCAGTCAAAGAGATTGGGCGAATTAGAAAACTACATGTAAACCAGCCATTAGATGGGATCGCAGAATCCGTCTTAACTGTCAGATACGGTGACCGATTGCGTTCTTTGGTTATGCGCTTTGAAGGCATCGATCAGAAATGGCTATGTACCGAACTATTTCTGATTTAGTTCAAATTACAAGTAATTAAGCGCCGCCGTGGCAACGCTTGTACTTCTTGCCAGAACCGCATGGGCAGGGCGCATTTCGCGAAACATCGTTCTTAGTTACATTGCCGTTTTCATCGGATGCGCTGTACTGCAATCCAATTGGTGAAACTGGCTTAGCTTCAATGCCCTTTGCTTGGACTTCGGATGATTCAACAGTTACTTCAACGTTAAATAGGAAGCCAGCAATTTCTTCTTTAATTGCATCCATCATGGCGGCAAAAAGCTCGTAACCCTCGCGCTGGTATTCAACTAGCGGATCGCGTTGAGCCATCGCACGAAGACCAATGCCTTCTTGTAAGTAATCCATCTCGTAGAGATGTTCGCGCCATTTACGATCTAGAACCGAGAGCAAAACCTTACGTTCAAGTTCGCGAGTAACTTCAGAGCTCAAAGCACTTTCGCGATCTGCATATGCCTTCGCTAAATCTTCAAGAACGCGATGCTTTAGCAGTTCGGCATCAAGCCCCACGCGGCCACCTAGTTCAGCGTCAAGATCAGCTGGTGTAAACGAAATTGGATAAATGACCTTGAGGTGGGTCCAAAGAGTCTCAAGATCCCATTCTTCGGCATAGCCATCAGCAGTTGCTGCATCGACATAAGCTGCCAAAGTATCTTGCATAAATTCGATGACTTGATCTTTAAGGTCTTTTCCTTCGAGAACCAAGCGACGCTCACCATAAATAACTTCGCGTTGACGGTTCATTACATCGTCATACTTCAAAACATTCTTTCGAATTTCAAAGTTCTGCGCCTCAACTTGGGTCTGAGCAGAACGAATCGCGTTGCTGACCATCTTTGATTCAATTGGTTCATCTTCGGGGATGCCAGCAGCTGATAACACACGTTCAACGATTCCAGAATTGAAGCGACGCATTAGATCGTCTTGAAGTGAAAGATAGAAACGAGATTCGCCGGGATCACCTTGGCGACCTGAACGACCACGTAACTGGTTATCAATGCGTCGAGATTCGTGGCGTTCGGTACCTAGAACATAAAGACCGCCCAGAGCGATAACTTCGTCGTGCTCTTTCGCTACTGCTGCTTTTTGGCGAGCAATCTCAGCTGGCCAAGCTGCTTCATATTCGGCTGCATTATCTACCGGTGATATTCCGCGACGTTGCAATTCGAAATCTGCCATAAATTCAGGATTACCGCCAAGCATGATGTCAGTTCCGCGACCTGCCATGTTAGTAGCTACCGTTACTGCGCCCTTTATTCCGGCGCGAGCAATAATTGCAGCTTCACGTTCGTGGTGCTTAGCATTTAGAACTTCGTGAGCAACGCCAGACTTGCGCAGGATCGCAGAAAGTTCCTCAGATTTTTCAACGCTGACAGTTCCAACCAAAACTGGTTGACCCTTGCGATGACGTTCCACAATGTCTTTAGCTACCGCGTTAAATTTGCCGAGTTCGGACTTATAAACCAAGTCTGGTTGATCAATTCGGACCATGCCACGGTTAGTTGGAATTGGTACAACGCCTAGCTTGTAAATTTGTTGAAATTCGGCCGCCTCGGTCATTGCGGTACCGGTCATGCCGGAAATAGTTTTATAGAGGCGGAAATAGTTCTGCAGAGTAATGGTCGCCAAGGTCTGGTTTTCATCCTTGATTTCAATGCGTTCTTTCGCTTCAAGAGCTTGATGCAGGCCTTCGCTGTAGCGACGACCGGCCAACATACGGCCAGTGTGCTCATCAACAATTAAAAGCTCGCCATTCATTACTACATAATCCTTATCGCGCTTGAACAGCTCTTTTGCGCGTACGGCATTATTTAAGTAACCAATCATCGGCGTATTTACAGCTTCGTAAAGGTTCTCAATCTGCAGCATTTGTTCTACGCGAGTTACGCCTTCTTCAAGGATGCCTACGGTTTTCTTCTTTTCGTCAATTTCGTAGTGAACATCGCGTTCTAGTTTTGTAACAAGATTTGCAAACTCGACATACCACTTGGTTGCTTTATCAGCTGGACCCGAAATAATCAGCGGAGTACGCGCTTCGTCAATTAAAATTGAGTCAACTTCATCAACTACGGCAAAGAAATAGTCTCGTTGCACGCAATCATCAAGCGACCAAGCCATATTGTCGCGCAAGTAATCAAAACCAAATTCATTATTTGTGCCATAAGTAATGTCGCAGTTATATGCATCGCGACGTTCAGCTGGAGTCATGTTATTTAGGATGACGCCAACAGTTAAACCTAAGAAACGGTGGATACGGCCCATCCACTCGCTATCGCGCTCGGCCAGATAATCGTTAACAGTTACAACGTGCACACCTTTGCCAGCAATCGCATTTAGATACGAAGGCAAAGTTGCAACTAGCGTCTTTCCTTCGCCGGTACGCATTTCGGCGATGTTTCCTAAGTGCATTGCTGCTCCACCCATCAACTGCACGTCATAGTGGCGCTGACCTAGGGTGCGCTTTGCCGCTTCACGAACTGTGGCAAATGCTTCGGGTAGTAGATCATCTAATGACTCACCTTTGGCATATCGAGCTTTAAATTCAGCAGTCTTTGCGCGCAGTTCTTCATCAGATAACGCGACTATGGCAGGTTCAAAGGAATTAACTTTGACGACGGTCTTGCTCAACTCTTTTAGGATGCGACCTTCACCGGCACGCATAATCCGATCGAGAATTGCAGGCATTTAGCCACCCTGACCTTTCAAAGTTACATTTGCTGGCCTCTTCGGTTCCTAAAAACCGGCGCCAACTTGCGAGATAACTCCCCAATCTTAGGGGTTAGTCACGCCTGCGCAGTGCCACGCAAGCCGTAGCGGCCGCCTGCACCTTAAATCCACCCCTAGTTAAGGCGCGGTTTGCCTCACCGATTGTGGCTCCAGTCGTAACCAGATCATCCAAAATAACCACATTCTCACCTGAATAATTCCCCCGGAACTGAGGTTTTATTGAGAGCGCCATGGCTAAATTCTGATGGCGTTTAGAAATATTCAATTTACTTTGATCGCGGATATTTCTTTGATGTTCTAATAAAGGTAAAACTGTGACTCCGAAATCTCTGGCAACCGAAATTGCCATTTCATTTATGAAATCCCGTCCGCGGCGCCGGTTAGAAGAGGCGCTAGATGGAATCGGCACCAGAGCGCTGTTTGGATATTTTTTAAACAACTCGTGGATGGAAACCTTTACTGCATTGCGAACCAATTGATCTGCCGATTTAACACCTTGCTCTTTTGCAGCCAGTAATATGTTTTTTGCAATTGGTGAATATGGAATTGCAGAGTAGACAACTAAGTTAGCAATACGACTCTGGTATAGATGCGGATTCCATTGCTGGCGACACTCTGAGCAGATTGAATAGCCCAGTTTGCGACAACCAAAACATCTGGTCGGAAAAAGTAGATACTTTAAATCTGAAAAAAACTGCACTAGTAAAGATTAAACTTGATCGTCTTTACTGTAAGTTGCAGGAGATTAGGTGTGGTTAACCCTTTAAAGAAATTAATCTTGAGTTCAACTGATCGCCTGCACGCCTAGGCAGATAGAGAACAAAGTGCGCACCTTTGCCTAATTCACCCCAAGCTTCGAGTTCACCATTGTGCAGACGTGCATCTTCCAGGGCAATTGATAAACCTAATCCAGTTCCGCCTCTGGTACGGGCCCGCGACGGATCTGCCCGCCAGAATCTATCGAATACCCGATTCAGTAGCCGTGGCTCAATGCCAACTCCGTGATCACGAACTCCAATTGCTACATCTTCAGGTGAGGCCATTACGCGCACTTCAACTGGCCTGCCTTCAGCATGATCTATTGCATTGCTCAACAGATTTCTGATTACACGCTCTACCCGACGAATATCGCCATTAATTAACACTGAGTCACGCGGGCGATTTAGATTTATTTCGATGCCGCTCTCTTTTGCTACTAGCGAAAGATCAGAAATACAGCGTTCGACTGAGCCACAGATATCGAACTCAACGGCTTCCAGGACCGCTACTTCGGCATCAAATCGACTGATTTCAAGTAAGTCTTCTAGTAAGCGTTCAAATCGATCAATCTGTCCGATTAATAGTTCAGAGCTGCGAGCAATCACTGGATCAAATCCATCACGGGCATTATGAATAACTTCAGATGCCATCCGTAGAGTTGTTAACGGCGTACGTAACTCGTGCGAAACATCTGATACAAATCGCTGTTGAACTCGGGATAGATTTTCCAGTCGAGCGATTTGTTTCTCAAGTGATTCAGCCATCTCATTGAAAGCATTTCCAAGGCTGGCAATTTCATCATTGCTCTTAACTTGCATGCGCTGACTAAAGTCACCATCGGTAAACTGTTGTGAAATCCGAACTACGTCACGAACAGGTTTTACAACCTGCCTAACTACAATCCAGATAATCAGAGCGATCAGAATAATCAAAGCTAAGCCCGTTAAATAAAGCGAATTACTAATCAGCGCCAAAGTTGCAGCCTGATCGGTCAAACTGAAAAGAACATACATCTCGTAATCACCATCATTGGGGATGCTGATTCGCTGCCCCACCGCAAAACCATCGACTGAACTAGCGCCGGCATATTTGATTCGCACGTAGGCTGATTCTAAGTTTTCGGAATTTCGAACTTTATTGCGTAAATACTCCGGGATAGAAGTATTTGAAACCAAATTTGAACTGATCTCATAGTTATCTTTGCCGAGCGCGGTGCCAGGAACTTGCAGAATTACTACTTCTCGACCACTCTCATTTGAGCCAACTGTCGTGGCAGAAGTAATCACCGAGCTAAAAATACTGCGAACTGAGTCGGCCGGATTGCCGGAAGCAATGGCCAAACGATATTGCGCGCTAAAGATGGTGGAACGAGCTTCGATAATTGCGGTATCTACATTTACTTGCTTGATACCAGTTGAAAGCCTGGAATAGAGCGTTGAACCGGTTATTGAGATAACGACCAGTGATAGAAAGATGGTTGAAAGTACAACTCGTATCGCTAAAGAGTGCGCTCTATTGGCACCATTGATGCGCATTTACTGACCGCCGGCTTTGTAACCAACACCTCGCACGGTTACGACAATTTCGGGATGTTCTGGATCATGTTCAACTTTGGCACGAAGTCGCTGTACGTGAACGTTAACAAGGCGGGTATCTGTTGAATGGCGATAGCCCCAAACCTCACTTAATAAGGCATCGCGCGAAAAGACTCGGCCAGGTTCACGGGCTAGCGCAACTAGCAGGTCAAACTCTAGGCGGGTAAGCGCGATTTGTTTTCCGGCACGTGATACTTGATGCGCAACTACATCAATAACTAAATCGGCAATCGTTAGCAGCCCGGAGATATCGGTATTTGTGCGACGCAATCGAGTTCGAATTCTTGCAATCAATTCAGATGGATGTCTAAATGGTTTAACCATGTAGTCATCTGCCCCAGCTTCAAGGCCACGAACTACATCGTGTGTATCGCCTTTGGCCGAGAGCATCACGATCGGAACCATAGATTCGGCTCTGATCAATTTACATACTTCAATGCCATCTAATCCTGGCAACATAACATCTAGCAAAACTAAATCTGGTGGGTTATTTCGAAAAACATCAATAACTTCATCACCACGACTTACTAGATCCACGTCGATGCCGGCACCGGTCAAAACGATGCCGAGCATCTCCGCAAGATCCTGGTCGTCATCGACGACCATGACTAAAGTCATTTAGCTTCCGTGTTCCCAAGAATTCAAGTACAGGTCTTGTGCTGGTGTAAGAACATCGATCTTGCCACCCATGCTGCTTAGTTTAAGGCTGGCAACTTCTTTGTCTATATAGGTCGGAACGTTATGAATTCCCGCTGCAAGATTCTTAGCCTCTTTAACTAAATACTCAGCAGTTAGCGCTTGATCTGAGAATGACATATCCATTACAGATGCTGGGTGACCTTCAGCTGCGCCTAGGTTTACTAAGCGACCTTCGGCGATTAACAGCAAGCGGCGACCGTCGGCCATTACATACTCATCTGTTTGGTGACGCATCTTGGCATTTTTACTCTTGGCATTCTTCTCTAGCCAGGCTACATCGATTTCGATGTCGAAGTGACCTGAGTTGGCCATAATTGCGCCATCTTTCATGACAGCAAAGTGCTCGTCACGTAGCACATCGCGGTTGCCAGTAACAGTAATGAATACATCGCCAATCTTTGCTGCATCAGTCATCGGCATAACACGGAAACCTTGCATCATTGCATCAAGTGCCTTGGTTGGATCAATTTCGGTAACAATCACATCAGCGCCCATACCCTTAGCACGCTCTGCTACACCTTTACCGCAATAACCGAATCC
>JBILOR010000030.1:0-11155 GCA_044374325.1 Candidatus Planktophila sp. | reverse complement strand
ATGTCCACCACTGGGCCGATAACTCGCGCAACGCGACCTTTACCTGTTGTCTTTACCGACATCATTCACTCCCTGCACTAGCTGAGGCCAACGCGTCTGCGCCGCCGACGATTTCACTGATTTCTTGAGTAATTTCTGCCTGACGAGCAGCATTTGCCCGACGAGTCAGAGACTTGATTAGTTCGTCAGCATTATCTGTAGCTGACTTCATTGCGCGACGACGAGCAGCATGCTCGGAAGCCGCTGATTGCAACATCGCATTGAAAATACGAGCTTCGATGTAACGAGGCAATAGAGCGTTAAGCACATCTGCAGCATTGGGTTCGAACTCATACATTGGTAGTAAGCCAGATGGAGCTGGCGCACTTGACTCAACAACTTCAAGTGGCAACATGCGCTTCGCCTGTGCTTCTTGAGTGATCATTGAGCGAAATTCGGTAAAGATAATGTGGATCTCATCGACGCCAGCTTTATCTTCAGTTGAATCAGCCAGAAAAGCTGTCAAGAGTGCATCAGCAACTTCTTTAGCATTCTCATAAGTTGGCGTATCTGAAAAGCCTGTCCAAGATCCAGCAATCTCGCGATTACGGAAACGGTAGTAGTTAACTGCCTTGCGACCAACTAAGTATGAAGAAGTTTCCAGACCACGCTCTTTAAGTAGGGCAGCAAGTTGCTCGCCTTCCTTGATCGCATTGTTCGAATAAGCACCAGCCATACCGCGGTCAGCCGAGATGATCAGGACTGCTGCGCGACGTGGATTATCAGATTCGGTAGTTAACGGATGATTCGTTGAAGAGTAAGTGGCAACTGCAGATACCGCACGAGTCAACTCATTTGCATAAGGAGTTGAGGCTGCGACTCGTTGCTGCGCCTTGACAATACGAGAAGCCGAAATTAACTCCATGGCTTTCGTAATTTTCTTGGTCGCTTTAACGGATCGCATCCGTCGGCGATATACGCGAAGTTGGGCACCCATTTTTTACTTCTTCGCCGCCGGTGGAACGAACTTAGTGATCTGTTCGTTTTCTACGTCATCTAGCGCATCAGCAGCTGCTTCGTTTAGAGCTGCTGCAACGGTTGGCTTGAATTGCAGTTTGAAGGCTGCTACTGCCTCGGTCATCGCTGCGATGGTGTCATCGTTAAGGTCTTTAGTTTCTGAGATAACCTTGAAGATGTCCTTGCGCTCGCGACCAATGAAATCAAGTAGTTCAGCTTCGAAACGACGAATGTCTGGAACTGCAACATCGTCGAGTTTGCCTGAAGTACCTGCCCAAATTGAAACCACTTGGCGTTCTACTGAATACGGTGAGTACTGACCTTGCTTTAGTAGTTCAACCATGCGAGCACCGCGCTCTAGTTGTGCCTTTGATGCAGCATCTAGATCTGAACCGAAAGCAGCGAAAGCTTCGAGTTCGCGGAACTGAGCAAGGTCAAGACGTAAGCGACCAGCAATCTTCTTCATCGCCTTTGTCTGCGCAGAACCACCAACGCGAGATACCGAAATACCTACGTTGATCGCTGGGCGAACACCTGCGTTGAAAAGATCGGTTTCCAGGAAGCACTGACCATCTGTAATAGAAATTACGTTAGTCGGAATGAATGCAGAAACGTCATTACCCTTTGTTTCAATGATTGGAAGACCAGTCATTGAACCGCCACCGAGTTCATCGGAAAGCTTTGCGCAACGTTCTAGCAAACGTGAGTGTAAGTAGAAAACATCGCCTGGGTACGCTTCGCGGCCTGGCGGACGACGTAGCAATAGAGAGACTGAACGGTATGCCTCTGCTTGCTTTGATAAATCATCAAAAACAATTAGCACGTGTTGTCCGTTGTACATCCAGTGCTGACCAATTGCAGAGCCGGTGTAAGGAGCTAAGTACTTAAAGCCGGCTGGATCTGATGCAGGGGATGCAACGATGGTTGTGTATTCCATTGCGCCAGCTTCTTCAAGTGAAGCCTTAACGGATGCGATGGTTGAACCTTTCTGACCAATCGCAACATAAATACATTTAACTTGCTTCTTTGGGTCCCCTGTTTTCCAGTTCTCTAACTGGTTAATGATGGTGTCAACCGCAACAGCAGTCTTACCTGTCTGACGGTCACCAATAATCAATTGACGCTGACCACGGCCGATTGCAGTCATCGCATCAATTGCTTTAATACCAGTAGCCATAGGCTCTTTAACAGGTTGGCGCTGAACTACAGAGGGAGCCTGAAGTTCTAGAGCACGACGAGATTCAGCTTTGATTTCACCTTTGCCATCAATTGGACGACCAAGTGGATCAACTACGCGACCTAAGAAGCCATCGCCAACTGGTACTGAAAGAATTTCGCCAGTACGACGAGCTGATGTGCCTTCTTCAATGCCATCGTAATCACCCAAAATAACCACACCGATTTCACGAACATCGAGGTTAAGGGCTAGACCTAAAGTTCCATTTTCAAATTGAAGGAGCTCGTTAGCCATCGTTGATGGCAATCCTTCGATACGAGCGATACCGTCGCCTGCTTGCGTGACTGTACCAACCTCGTCGCGAGCTGCGACTCCTGGATCATATGACTTAACGAAATTCGCCAAGGCATCTTTGATCTCGTCAGGTCGGATCGTGAGTTCCGCCATTTTATTTCTCCCTTTTCTACTTACTTCGTCCGACTAGTTTGATCTAGCCATGGATCGACCGGCACTTGCTAATCGATTGACAACAGTGCCATCGACTAATTCATCAGCGAACTTGATTGCCACGCCGCCTAAGACGGTTGGATCAATTTCGATATTGATACGAACTGGTTGACCAACTTGAGCAGTTAGTGAAGTCGCTAAGCGATCACGCTGTGCATCAGTTAACTCAACTGCTACTCGAACCAACGCGATGACGCGATTGCGGCGAGCAGCTAGTGCGTATTTGTAATCTTGGAACGCAACTTCAATGCTGCGACCACGAAGGGTTGTTACTAATTGGCTAAGTAGCGTCACTGTGTATGGGCTAGCGTTCTTAGCGAATAGATCTTTAATAATGCCTACCTTGGCGCTATCAGCACCAACTGTGATTAACGCTTTACGTAATTCAGGTGAAGCGGTGATACTTTGTTCAGCTGTAAACAGCTCATCTTCAATGCGATCTAGTACGCCATCGATATTGGCAGCTGAAGCCTGCGCTTCAATAGCTAACTGCTCTAGAACTGGTACTAAATCACCTGAGCTGGACCAGCGAAGTGAAGAAACCTTTGCGGTTAAATCGATCGCTGAGGCAGATAGAGATTTAAATAGGTCTTTAACCAGAGTTTCCTTGGCACTTGTATCGCGTGCTGGATCAGTGATCGCGCGGCGCAATGAAAGTGAACCATGAAGCGTCGAAGCTACAACAAAGAGATCAGCACTTAGCGATGCAGCTGTTGCACCTGTTGCGCCTTTTACGGCAACATCAAGTGCGCCGCGAGCAACCTGTAAAGATTGCCGGCTACTGCCACCTAGAAATGTGCTCATATTCTCTTTCTCTTCTTAGTTACTTCTTGGACTTCTCGAGATCATCAAGGAAGCGATCGACAATGCGTGATTGTCGAGCTTGGTCATCTAGCGCTTCGCCCACGATCTTTGATGCGAGTTCAACTGCAAGTGCACCAACTTCGGTACGAAGTGAAGTAACTGCTTGCTGACGTTCTGACTCGATCGATGCATGTGCTGCTGCGGTAATGCGAGCTGCTTCTTCTTGTGCCTTTACTCGAAGTTCATCAACGATGGCTGCTCCCTGAACTCGAGCGTCTTCGCGCATCTTCTGCGCTTCTTCGCGAGCTGTTGAAAGTTGTTCGTTGTACTGAGCTAGTGCTCGCTGTGCTTCGAGTTGAGCTTTTTCAGCACGCTCTATTCCGCCTTCAATTGCATCAGTACGCGCCTTATATGCCTTTTCAAACATAGGGACGACTTTGCTCTTTAAGACTAAGAACAGAAGAGTGAAAGCGATAAATCCGACAATGATCTCAGCGGTGTGAGGGATGAGCGGATTTAAACTCTCTGCTGCCAAATAAGTTGAATTCTGCATTAGTAACCTAATTTCTCTCTAGATCTTCTCTAGCTACTTCGGATTGAAATAATTCGGTGGATTAGAGAACGAATGCGAGTACGAGACCAAAGAGTGCAAGGGCTTCTGCCATCGCGAATCCAAGGAATGCAATTGGCTGAAGAACGCTGCGTGACTCAGGCTGGCGAGCTACTCCGCTGATGTATGCGGCGAAGATCATGCCTGTTGCGATTGCAGGTCCGATTGCAGCAATGCCGTAACCGATGACGTTAAGTGAGCCTGTCATGTTTATACCTTTCTTGCTTGAGAAGGCGAAGTTACCTTCCCAAATTTATTGTTAGTGCTCGTCTGCGAGCGATCCGGCGATGTATAGAGCTGTCAAAAGTGTGAATATGTAGGCCTGTAGGCACTGAACCATGAACTCGAAGAATGTCAGGGCGATTCCCATGGTGAATGCGAATGGGCTAACCAACTTGAGTCCGATGACGCCTTGTAAAAGATGTTCTCCGCCCAAAATGAAAACCAAAAGCAATAGGTGGCCCGCAAACATATTTGCGAAAAGACGTAGACCTAAAGTAAATGGACGAACGATGAAAAAGGTCGCAATTTCAATTGGTGTGAGCAAAATGTAAATTGGTTTTGGAACGCCTGGCATAAAAGCGATTCCCTTTAGGTAGTGCCCTACACCTTGGCGCTTCATGCCAACATAGTGATAAACCAAGTAAGTGATGATTGCCAGAGCATATGCAAATCCAACTCTAGAAAAAGTTGGGAACTGCAACATCGGAACGATGCCGAATAGGTTATTTACAAGTACGAATGTGAAAAGTGAGAATAGATAAGGCACAAAGCGCATGAACTCTGGCCCAATAACATCCTTGGCCAGGCCATCGCGGATAAATCCGTAAACGCTTTCGCCAGCAAACTGCATTCTTGAAGGCACCATTGCAGATTTGCGTGATGAGAGAATAAAGAAAACCGAAATAATAATTACTGAAACAAATGCCAGAAGGATTGGTTTTGTAAACCAGGTAACGCTGTCAAAAATGGGTGGCAAAACAAAGTCGTTCGCACTTGGCGGGACAAAGCCTTCGCTTTCTCCGCTAAGTTGTAAGAGCGAGCGCACAAACACCTCTTTTTTTGGTCAATTACCGACTAAGACTGGGCAACTTTAAGGCTTTAAGGTCACCTGTGTGAAATCGAAACCTGTGGATTCGGTTACTTAAAAATCGTTCCTGAGAGCCCTATTCCCGACCAAAACGGAGCCAGACCAGATAGAGAGCTGCGCCTGCCCCGAGGAGGAGGCCAATTAAGAGGAAAAACCCCTGATTGAGCCATTTGTCGAGGCCATATCCGACTCCACCCCAGAAGAGCATTCCTGAAATCAGGTAGCCAAAGATTGATGAGAGGGCATTTCCTTCATCCTTCACAGCCATTTCTAACTCCTTGCCTCGTGGATCGCTTTTGCTCTTACTTCAATCTTACTTCTCGCCCAGTTTAGGGGGCAGAGGTAAATGCAACCGCAATTTTAGGTAACTAGCAATTTCCCCGCCTAGCCAGGCAAAAGTCAGCGCAACTGCGGTCAGACCAAAGCTGGTTCGGTCAATTGAGTCGCGAGAAGTGAGGCGAGTCAAAGCAATTAAGAATCCGGTCAGCAAAAATAGTTTGGCAAAGTAAGAAAATAGCGCCAAAGCAAAAGTGCTCATCGGATCTAGGTGATTTGAAATTCGAGATACAAATAAGTGGACTGCGAAAAAAATAACTACGACGAATTGCGCAAGTAGAGCACCGAAGAATCCAGCTTTGCCTTGCAAGAATGTAGCAATTGCGATTGCAACCACACCAACTGCAAATGATGGAATCAATGCGCCACGAAGTAGCTGACTCTCTGGATCATTTTTAGCCATTAACTTTCGCCACCTTTTCAAGTTTCAATCGATAGACCGAAATTGTTATTGCTAATAGAACTACCGCAGAAAGTGCAGCTACCCACATTGGTTCAAACGCCGCGATTGTTACTGGAAAAGCAATTGTCGCAGTTGCTAAATACATAATCACTGCAGTGCGCTGTTGCGTTTTTCCGGCACTCATCAAGCGATGATGTAGATGTTCTTTATCTGGCGAAAAGGGTGACTTGCCTTTTGCGATTCGTCGAATAACCGCCAGCACTAAATCTGAAAGCGGGATAGCTAAAACTGCAAACGGTAGAAATAGCGGCAACAGCGTTGGCCCAAGTTTTGCCTCACTTATTGCATTTGGATCAATCTGACCCGTTAAAGTAATTGCAGATGCAGCCAAAACTAAACCGAGCAACATCGAACCAGAATCACCCATGAAGATGCGAGCTGGATGCCAATTGTGTGGCAAGAAACCAATGCAAACTCCAATGATTACGGCAGTCATAAGAGAAGGGGCACCGGCGCGCGAGAAGCCGTAAACCACGGCTAATAAGTAGGAAAAAGCGAAGAATGCAGCTGCAGATACGGCGACAATTCCGGCCGCTAGCCCGTCTAATCCATCAATAAAGTTCACGGCATTTATCGTCACCAGCACAATCAATACAGTTAAAAACTGTCCGATGCTGGCGGGCAAAGAAATTACTTCACTGGCTGGAATCCAGAGAACTTGAACTCCGTAAAGCAGCAAAATTCCGGCAGCTAGTGCTTGGCCCGCTAACTTAGTGAGTGAATCAAGTTCGTATCGATCATCGGCCATTCCAAGCAAGACAATGAAAGTTGCCGCTAAGAAAATTCCTTGGGCTTCGCGACCAAAAGATTTTCCGACTAATGAGAAATGATTAACGATTAAGAAGGTAAAGGTCATAGCTAGCCACATCGCTACCCCACCCCAGCGAGCAGTAGGTGTGGTGTGTGCATCGCGTGATCTGACTTGAGCAACTGCGCCAAATTTAATTGCGTACCTGCGAACTAAAGGTGTAATTAAATAGCAGAGCGCTGCTGCGATCAGCAGGGTTACTAGATATTCACGCATTTAGAATCAAATTGCTTACGCTTGGTAGATCGGGAATTGCGCCGTTAAAGCATGTACTTCGGCTTTTAGGCCAGCAAATTTACTTTCGTCTTCATTCTTAACTGCTCGAGCAATTAAGTTAGCAATTGTCTTCATCTCAGCAACGCCCATGCCTTGAGTTGTAGTAGCTGGCGAACCAACTCGAATACCACTTGTTACTGAAGGCGCTTCTGGATCGTATGGAATTGAATTCTTATTCAAACTGATGCCTGCGAGACCGCAACGCTCATCAGCTACCTTGCCATTAACGCCGGTGCTGCGAATATCGATTAGCGCTAAGTGGGTCTCGGTACCGCCAGAAACTGCGCGCATTCCCTCGGCTTCTAAGCCAGCAGCAAGGGCTTTAGCGTTGGTGATAACGTCCTTGGCATACTTTTGATAGGCGGGTTGAGCGCATTCTTTAAGTGCCACAGCCTTGCCAGCAACGGCCGACATGATTGGGCCACCTTGCATGCCTGGGAAAACTGCCTTATCGATTGCCGCTGCATGTTCGGCCTTAGTCAAAATCATGCCACCGCGTGGACCACGTAGAACTTTGTGAGTGGTAAATGAAACAACATCTGCATAAGGAACCGGAGACGGAATCGCTTTTCCAGCTACTAGCCCAATGAAGTGGGCTGCATCAACCCACATGATTGCGCCAACTTCATCGCAAATTTGACGAACTTTTTCGAAATCAATCAAACTTGGGTAAGCAGTTGCACCACTACAAATCATTTTTGGCTTATTAGCTATCGCAAGATCGCGCAATTGATCGTAATCAATTAACTCATTATCTTCGCGAACTCCGTATGAAACTACGTTAAACCATTTACCAGAGAAGTTAACTTTTGAACCATGAGTTAAGTGGCCTCCATGAGGCAATGACATGGCAAGAACAGTGTCGCCTGGCTTAGTAAATGCTTGGTAAACCGCAACGTTTGCACTCGCTCCTGAATGTGGTTGCACATTTGCGTGCTCGGCACCGAAAAGTTCTTTGGCGCGATCGATCGCAATAATTTCGGCTTTATCAACTTCTTCGCAACCACCGTAGTAGCGCTTGCCTGGATAACCTTCAGCATATTTATTTGAGAGAGTTGAACCTAGTGTTGCCAGTACGGCGCGCGAAGTGAAGTTTTCGCTAGCAATTAGTTGCAAACTCTGTTGTTGACGCTTTAGCTCAGATAAAACAACTCCAGCGATATCTGGATCTTGCTTTGAAAGTAGCTCGAAATCTGGGCCGTAAAAAGTATCGTCGCTCATTATGCAATCTTATTGTGGCTAGTTACCGATGAGCGAGATATCGGGCGTGACTTCGGCCAACTGCGCCTGTGAAATCGCCCCAATTCGCCCTACTTTGAGCCCACTTTCAGTGGTTTCCACGATTGTGGTTGGTTGCCCCTTAGGCAGTAAGCCAGCATCAAAAATCAACGCCAAGTGAGTTCCATCAATTGAGATGTCATCAATGCTATTAATTGCTGGCTGACCGGCAAGGGTTGCACTCGCGGTTGCAAGTGGGCCAACTTCGGCAGTTATCGCTCGAGCAAACTCGGCAGCTGGTACTCGCAGATTGATGCGATCTAAATTGCGATCATCACCTAGATCCCAATTAAGTGCTAACTGTGGCTTGGCAGTTACTGATAACAAACCTGGCCAAAACGCATCAGTTAACTTTTGTAGTTCCGCACTTGAGTCACGAATGATCCCAACAGCTCGAGCTGCATCTGAAATCAAAACTTGTGCGGCAACACCTAGTGCATCACCGCGCATTACATGCATTGTGCGAACTGCATCGTGGCTAAAGGCATCGCACAAATAAACGTAACTATGTTCTAGTGGAACCACAATTACATAGCCATCACGAATTGCCTTAGCAGCTAGCGCAACTTGCGCCGCAAATTCGCTTTCGGTTAACTTAATTATTTCGCTCAATTGTTACCTCGAATCGCGCTGGTCCAACGTGGTCGCCCAGTTAAATCTTGATGAAGTGCAATCTGATTAAAGTCTGCGCTAAGCAATTTTGCAATTGCCTCGCCTTGAGTTTCGGTATGCTCGATTGCTAACAATCCCCCAGCTTTTAGCAATCTAGCTGCTGCCTCAATGAATCGCTTTGGCAGTTCTAATCCGTCAGGGCCACCAAATAAAGCTATCGCGGGTTCGAAATTAGCCACATCTTTTGGCAGTGGTTGCGAATCTGGTACATAAGGTGGGTTAGCCACAACTACATCGCACTTAACGCCCTCGAGAACATCAGCAACATCGCCCTGAACAATTCGAATACTTTCATCGTAAAAAGCTACGTTCTGCTTAAGCCACTCGATGGCATCGGCGCTCTTTTCAACCGCAATTACATGCGTATTTGGCGCCTCAGTTGCAATCGAAATAGCCATCGCGCCAGAGCCAGCGCCTAGATCAATCACTGAAACTGCGCCAGGCAAGTTAGCAATGTGTTTTAAAACTTCTTCAACTAGCCCTTCGGTTTCAGGGCGAGGAACTAATACCCCTGGGCCAACCGCTAGATCTAAGTTACGAAAACCGGCACTGCCCGTTAAATACTGCACTGGTTCGTGGTTGCAACGGCGCTTAACTAACTCGGCATAGCCATCAACAATTGCACTTTCATCAGTAACTTCTGCCAATGCGCGTTCAAGTGCAATCGGGTTGTGTAACTCCATGCGAGTTAACCCTAAAAGATGTGCCAACAGAATTTCAGCATCAACGCTTGAATATCCAGCAGTTTCAATCTGCGCCTTGCCCTCACTAATCAGCGCTTTGATCTGCATCGGTTTACCTTAGAACTTATTTTTCAGTTGAAGCTAATTTGGCAGCTTTATCAGCATCTAATAAAGCTTGAATAACATCATCGAGCTCGCCATTAAGTACAGAATCTAAATTATTTGATTTGTAATTAACCCGGTGGTCGCTCAAGCGATTTTCTGGAAAGTTATAGGTACGAATGCGCTCAGAACGATCAACTGTACGTACCTGACTCTTGCGTTCAGCTGAAGCGATGGCATCGGCTTTCTCTTGTGCATCTACTAACAAACGTGCGCGCAAAATACGCAGTGCAGATTCTTTATTCTGAAGCTGGCTCTTTTCATTCTGACACGAAACCACAATGCCGGTTGGAACGTGAGTTAAACGAACCGCTGAGTCAGTGGTGTTAACTGATTGACCACCAGGACCAGAAGAACGATAAACATCCACGCGCACATCATTCATGTTTAGCTCAACATCGATTTCTTCAGCTTCCGGCAAGATCAAAACGCCGGCTGCAGATGTGTGAATTCGGCCCTGAGATTCAGTTTCTGGCACACGCTGCACGCGGTGTACTCCGCCTTCGAATTTTAAGCGTGCATATGGTGATTCACCTGGGGCTGCAGTGCCCTTTGATTTAACACCTACTGAAATATCTTTATAGCCACCCATTTCGCTTTCAGTGGCATCAATAACTTCGACTTTCCAATTACGTTTTTCGGCATAACGCATATACATACGCAATAAATCACCTGCGAACAACGCAGATTCATCGCCACCTGCGCCAGCTTTAACTTCGAGAATTACATCGCGATCATCATTGGGATCACGCGGTAGTAACAACTCTTCTAGTTTGTCGGCAGCAATACGAGCAGCTTCTTCTAGCGCTGGAATTTCAGCAGCAAAATCAGCATCTTCGGCTGCCATTTCGCGACCAGCAGCAAGATCATCTTCGGCTGATCGCCAAACGCGATAGCCCGAAACAACTGGACCGAGTTGGGCATAACGACGCCCAAGTTTGCGAGCATTGTTGGCATCTTCGTGAATTGTTGGATCAGCCATCTTTGCTTCGAGCTCGGCATACTCTTTTACTAACTCATCAGCAGATGCAAAACGATCATTTGCCATTTGCTTCTCTGCCTTTCTCTAACTCGTTAAATCAATTTGTGGAAAAGAAAATAAAAAGACCGCCCCGCAACCCATGACAGGTTGCGATGCGGTCTATTTAGAAAGCTACTTCTTCTTACCGAAACGCTCTTCGAACTTAGCAACGCGACCACCAGTGTCGAGAATGCGCTGCTTGCCGGTGTAGAACGGGTGGCAAACTGAACAAACTTCAACATAGATTGAACCGCTGGCAACTGTTGAGCGAG
>JBILOR010000145.1:0-3244 GCA_044374325.1 Candidatus Planktophila sp. | reverse complement strand
AATATCCAGCTGCGCTAAAAGGTTCAGGTATTCCACAACGTTCAGCGCTATTGCTAACTGGTCTTCTTGCTGGTTTGCCAGCAAAGAGTGCACACATGGATGGAATCACAACAAGTGCTGTTATTCCAGAACAGAGCATTAACGCAACAGTTGCAATCCTAGAAAACTTCGGCGAAGCAATTGCAACCGGAACTTTCGGCGGCCAAGCAATCTCTGAAATTACTGGCCCTGGTTTCTATGACAACACCAAGACCGACTGGTTTAGCTTGCTAGATCCAGCCGATGCTGGGCGTTATAACCTAGGTCTATCTGGAGATGATGGAATCAACGGCATGCTAGGTGTACTTTCAATGGCACCTCGCGTTAAGGGTGATCCTGCTGCAGTTGAGAAGTTGAAGAATCTCGATAAGAGCAATTTCGATACCACTAAGCCAGTCGTACTTCTTTCAAATGAAGCAGATCGTTTGGTTTTTGCTGGTAACAGCTCACTCTACGTTGATAAGGCTCGTGCGGTTTATGACGCTCGCATGGCTGAATATGAAGCCAAGTTAGCTGCAACGACTGGCAGTGCTGCTCGTGCAGCTGTTCGCAAGACCAAGCCAGTCTGGAATGTTGCCGCGCTTTATGCGATGACACCTGAGACTTACACGGTCTACACGCCACAAGGTCTACCAAATCTAAGCGGCGCACCATCACCTTCAGGTGTTGGTCATCAGAACTTCACTTTGAAGCAGATGATGGCTTGGGTCAAGATCTTGGCTCATGCTGCTGATACTGGAAATGTTGGTAACCCTGGTTACCTTCTTCAGATCATCAACAAGACACCGTACTTGAACCCAGATCTGGATTACCGTCCAGCTGATATGAAGTACATCTGGTAACTGCTTAATTAAGTAAATCAGGGCCCGAGGCAACTCGGGCCCTGATTCTTTTTTACTCGGTAATCTTTCCTAGTGATCGCAATTGAAACTCCCGAAGAGATGTTTGCTTTAGGGTCAAAACTTGGCGGCTCTTTCAAAGCCGGCGATCTAATCCTTATAAATGGCCCGCTAGGTGCCGGTAAGACGCTTTTAACCCAAGGTATTGGTAGCGCTTTAGGCATCAGTGGAATTACTTCACCGACCTTTGTGATCTCGCGAGTGCACCACGGTTCACTCCCACTGATTCATGTCGATGCCTATAGATTGCTTATCGACGGCCAAGCAAATTTGTATCTAGATGATTTAGATCTTGACTCTGCCATATCTGATTCAGTAACTGTCGTTGAGTGGGGTGGCGCTGAAGCTGCCCGATTATCTGATGAGCGGCTAGAAATAAATATTGATCGTAGCGAAGAAATTCGCCAAGTTAGCGCAGTCGGTTTCGGCGCACGATGGGCAGGGTTTTCGCTATGAGTATTCTGGCGATTGACACTGCCGCTTCACGTACTTCGGTTGTAGTGATTGAAAATGACAAAGTTGTTTTTAGCGAGTTTCGTGATGGCGCTATGTCTCATGGCCCAGCGCTGCCTGAGTTAGTACAAGCCGCAATCAAAAACTTTGAAATTGCCGAAGTACTAGTTGGCATGGGCCCGGGACCTTATACGGGTTTGCGAGTTGGAATTACTTTTGCCCAAACTTTTGCTTGGGCTCGAGAGATTCCGGTGCGCGGTTTCTGTTCACTCGATGCAATTGCAGCTCAAGTAAGCGAGCCAGATTTTATTGTGGCAATTGATGCAAGGCGCAAAGAAGTTTATTGGGCTAGATATTCAAATGGACTTCGCGTCGAAGGTCCAGCGGTTGATTTACCAGCAGTAGTTGCCGCCCGCGGAATTAAAGTCATAAGTGACTTATTTCCAGATCCACAATTTTTCACTTCGCTAACTGAAGAGTTCAGCGAACCAATTTATTTGCGTCGGCCAGACGCAGTAGCAACGGCGGATCGCAAATGATTACCTATCGCCAACCGACAGCTCTAGATGTACCAGTGTTGACTTCGCTGGAAAGAACTTTGTTTCCCGATTACCCATGGTCACAGGCCCAATTCAAAGAGGAAATTGCTGGCATAGGTTCTACTCGCCATTTTGTTTTGGCGCTAAAGGATGGCTCGATCATTGGTTATGCAGGAATCATGGTTGTTGCGGCTGGCGTGCCAGCCGACTTGCTGACTATTGCGATTTTGCCTGAGTTTAGAGGGCAAGGGCTGGCCCAAACTATGTTGGCTGAATTAGAAAATTGGGCAAAAGAGAAAGGTGCAACCGAGGTAATTCTCGAGGTCGACACCAAAAACGAAAGCGCAATTCGTCTATATAACTTTACTAACTATGTAGAAATCTCAACGCGAGCAAATTATTACGGCCTCGGAATAGACGCGTTGATCATGCGCAAGGAACTCAAATGAGCGAAGCTTTAGTTCTGGGTATCGAAACTTCCTGCGATGAAACAGCGATCGGTATTGTGCGCGGTCGCAAATTACTGGCCAATGTAATTGCTTCAAGCGTTGAGGAGCATGCGCGTTTTGGGGGAGTAGTACCTGAGGTCGCATCGCGTGCACATCTGGAGGCAATTCAACCGGCTCTGAAAGAAGCAATCGCGCAAGCAAAAATTTCACTCAGCGACTTAGATGCTGTTGCAGTTACTGCCGGCCCTGGTTTGGTGGGTGCACTACTTGTTGGAACTTCGGCGGCTGCCGGATTGGCGCTGGCAATTGATAAACCAATTTATGGCGTTAATCATTTAGCGGCTCACGTAAGTGTTGATTATTTAACTCATGAACTACCAGCTGAACCAACTATTGCGTTGTTAGTAAGTGGTGGACATTCATCGCTATTACAAGTTAATGACATTACGGGAGAAATATTTAAACTTGGCGAAACCATGGACGATGCCGCTGGCGAAGCGTTCGACAAAATTGCCCGCATCATGGATCTTGGTTTTCCTGGCGGCCCTGCAATAGATCGCATGGCTAAAGCTGGTAGCCCAACAGCGATTGAGTTTCCACGGGGCTTAACTACAACGAAAGATTGGGAAACTAGACCTTTTGAATTTTCATTCTCTGGGCTAAAAACTGCCGTTGCCAGATATCTCGAAGCGACTCCGACCTATGCCAAAGGCGATGTTGCGGCTTCGTTCCAAGAGGCGATCGTCGATGTATTACTACTCAAGGCAATTGCGGCAGCTAAGAAAACCGGCATCAATTCATTAGTCATTGCCGGCGGGGTGGCGGCTAATTCGCGCTTGGGTCAGGTTGCAACTGAGCGCTGCCA
>JBILOR010000144.1:0-3251 GCA_044374325.1 Candidatus Planktophila sp. | reverse complement strand
TTTTAAAATTATCGTTTTCCATATCGCGCAAAAGCGTGACCGGAATATTTGTAGCTTTTGCTAAATCTTCAATTGATAGGCGTGCGTCAGTACGTGATTTAGTAATCAACGCACCAAGGGACATTTTTAATCCTCTTTTTGCTAGCCCAATAATTCCAGAAAGGAAAGGCTAACCCCCCGAGGTAGTGAAAAGAAAGACATGGGGTGAATAAATCCTGAGATAGCCCTACTTATCACCCCTAGTAATCGCGGATGGTCGCCAGAACTGAATCAAGTTCATCAGGCTTAACGAGCACGGTGCGTGCCTTGGAACCTTCAGAAGGACCCACAATTCCGCGAGACTCCATAAGGTCCATTAAGCGACCAGCTTTAGCAAAGCCCACGCGAAGTTTGCGTTGCAACATCGAGGTTGAACCAAACTGCGTACCGACAACTAATTCAATTGCTTGCAACAAAATATCTAGATCGTCGCCAATTTCTTTATCGACCATTTTGGTTGCCGCAGGTGGTGCAGTTACATCAGAACGATAACGCGGAGCCAGTTGTTTCTTAACATGGCCAGTTACAGCCTCGATCTCGCGCTCTGAAACATAAGCACCTTGAATACGAATCGCTCGGCTAGCACCCATAGGAATAAAGAGCCCGTCTCCTTGTCCTACTAACTTTTCAGCACCCGGAGTATCAAGAATTACTCGACTATCAGCAAGTGAGCTGGTGGCAAAAGATAAACGCGACGGCACGTTAGCTTTAATCAAACCAGTAACAACATCAACCGATGGTCGCTGTGTAGCTAGCACTAAGTGAATACCGGCCGAACGTGCTAACTGAGTAATGCGAACTACTGATTCTTCAACTTCGCGTGCAGCGACCATCATTAGGTCGGCAAGTTCGTCAATGATTACCAATAGGTATGGATATGGCTCGATCTTGCGATCACTTCCTGGTGGTGGCACAACTTTGCCGGCGCGTACCGCTTTATTGAAATCATCAATGTGGCGGAAACCAAATGTTGCTAGATCTTCGTAGCGAAGATCCATCTCGCGAACCACCCAAGTCAGTGCATCAGCTGCCTTCTTAGGGTTAGTAATAATCGGTGTGATCAAGTGCGGAATGTTTTCGTAAGCCGTTAACTCAACGCGCTTTGGATCAATTAGAACAAGTCGAACTTCATCAGGGGTTGATCGCATTAAAATCGACACGATCATGGCATTGATCATCGAAGATTTACCCGCACCCGTTGCGCCAGCCACTAATAAGTGCGGCATCTTGGCTAGATTTGCGCAAACGAAATTACCCTCAACATCTTTACCCAGAGCAACCAACATTGGGTGGTGATCTTGACCTGCCACACTCGAACGCATTACATCGCCAAGGGCCACAATTTCACGATCGGCATTTGGAATTTCGATACCAACTGCGGACTTACCTGGAATCGGCGAAAGAATTCGTACATCGCTGCTAGCAACGGCATAGGAAATATTTTTAGAAAGCGCAGTGATTCGCTCGACCTTTACGGCATTTCCGAGTTCGACTTCATATCGCGTAACCGTTGGGCCGCGCATAAAACCAGTTACCTGGGCATCAATTTCGAATTGCGAGAAAACTTCAGTAAGAGCGGCAACTACCGTGTCATTTGCTTTACTTTTAGCTTTTGCAGCTGGCCCGGTGCGTAATAAATCTTGTGAAGGCAACTCGTAAACGGCATCGCTTGAGAGCATTAGTTGTTCGGGTCTTGCGGTGCTAGCCGGAACTGGAACTGCAGCTGGCGGGATAATTGTCGCTACTGGAACTTCGACGGTAAATTCTTCGTCGAAACTTTCTTCATCTAGCTCTTCGTCATCATCTTCATGCTTATTCCATTCGGCAACCACTGGAGTTTCAAATGGCGGAGTATCGGTTATCTCAAATTCTTCTTTACTGCGATCGGGGCGCTTGGAGTTTAACCAGGTAGCAGTATTTTTAATTCGGGTAATCACCGAAGAGACCGGCGTTGCTGTCGTAACCAATAGGCCGAAGCAGAAAAGTAAAATTAAAACTGGGTAAGCCAATACATCTGTCATCAATACAACTAGCGGTTGCGAGATTCCGTAACCTAACCAGCCACCACCGTTGTGCATGGCTGTCGTGCCAGTACCTTCAGATTGATTTAGCAAGTGGGCAATACCTGTAGTGCTAAGCAAGAGCGCAATAGTGCCAACCACAATTCGGCCGGTAGCTGCCTTTTCCTGAGGCGAATGAAATAGTCGGAAAGCAAAGTAGCCCAGAACTAACGGGGTGAAGATTCCGATGCGACCAAATCCGCCATAGAAGAAACTAGCAAGAGCGCGACCGACAATGTTTCCACCATCAAACCAAGTTCCGGCAGCGGCCATTAGGGCCAAGATCAAAAGTAGAAAAGCAAAACCATCGCGTTGATGCGCTGGATCTAGATCTTTAGCTCCCTTTGCGACAAAGCGAATCGACTTGCCTAAATATTTAGCCAGCCCGCGCCAAATCGCAGCGAGCCCACGCAGGATTGAACTGCCGATGCCGCCACTTTTTGTGCGTGTTTTCTTCTTCGCCATAACTACGTAAGCCTAAAGGTTTACTAAAACCCGATAGGTCAGGCGCGCCGCGCTAAACCTCGATGACCACCGGAACGATCATTGGACGACGACGATGTTTGCCGCCCACCCAACTGCCAATGGTGCGACGAACAACTTGGGAAAGTTGATGGGTGCCATTAATGCCATCTGCAACTGCCCGCGTTAAAGCTTTTTCAATCTCTAGTTTCACGCCATCAAATAGCGACTCATCTTCATTAAATCCACGCGCGTGAATATCTGGGCCAGCCACAATTTTTCCACTTTGCGCATCAATTACTACCACTACTGAAATGAAACCTTCTTCGCCCAGAATGCGTCGATCTTTTAGTGAATCTTCAGTTATATCACCGATGCTTTGGCCGTCTACGTAAACAAAGCCACATGGAACGCTACCGACTACTTGAGCTTCGTGATCAATTAAATCAACCACAATGCCATTTTCAATCACAATAGTATTTTTTCGCGGTACTCCGGTTGCAATAGCTAATTCAGCATTGGCTCGCAAGTGGCGCCATTCGCCATGAACTGGCATTACATATTTTGGTTTAACAATGTTGTAGCAATAAGTAAGTTCGCCTGCTGCAGCATGACCAGACACATGCACCATGGCATTGCCCTTATGAACTACTTTTGCCCCAAAGCGAGTTAGTTCATTGATGATTCGAA
>JBILOR010000029.1:0-11272 GCA_044374325.1 Candidatus Planktophila sp. | reverse complement strand
GAATTACATTTCGGTAAGAAAGCGTAATTAAAATTAAAATTGCTATGACAATGCCGGTCATTGGCATCAAGATTGTGAAAGCTGCCAAACCAAAAGCAGGTAACAAGGCAATTAAAATCTGCTCGGAACCATAGGCCGATGATGAAATACAGTCTGAAGATAAAATACCGAGCGCATAACGCTTCTTAAGGCGCTGGTGGTCTAGTGAATGACGGTTTAGCGCACCACCTAAAAACAGCTTTTTGATTTTGTAGGTCAACGGGTCGCGCAGATGCGCATGATCCTTAAGCGCAACCGGGGCTGGGGCTCCATCAGTCCAAGACTTAGGCACTTTTACTCCTTGTTAGAGGCTCTATCTTAGATTGTTATGCTCTGCTTATGCGCACACAACTCTATATAAATGGCCAGTGGGTGCCGGGTGCAAGCACGGTTGCCGTAACTGACCCCAGCGATGGTTCAGTAATTGCCCAAGTTGCGATTGCCGACGATGCGCAATGTGAGGCTGCGATTGCTGCCGCCGATGCCGTAGCTGTTGAGTGGGCTGCGACTGCGCCACGATTCCGTTCTGAAATTCTGCGCAAAGCATTTGAAATCATGACCGCTGAAATTGAAGAGATCGCAACGTTGATCTCGCGCGAAAATGGCAAAGCAATGCCTGATGCTCGCGGCGAAGCGACGTATGCCGCAGAATTTTTCCGTTGGTTTGCTGAAGAAACCGTTCGCACACCAGGTGATTTTCGTATGTCACCAAGTGGAGACAAGCGAATTTTAGTTACTCATCAACCAATTGGCTTATCAATTTTAATTACACCTTGGAATTTCCCAGCTGGAATGGCAACTCGCAAAATTGGTCCGGCGATTGCAGCGGGCTGCACCATGATTATAAAACCAGCAACTGAAACTCCACTGACTGCAATGCATATCGTTGATATTTTGGAACGCGCTGGATTACCTAAGGGTGTTTTGAATTTAGTTATTCCAGAAAAAACTGGGCCAGCAATTTCTAAGATGCTGCACGACCCACGCGTTAAGAATTTATCTTTCACTGGTTCAACTGAAGTTGGTCGCGTTCTTCTTAAGGAAGCCGCTGACAGAGTAATTCGTTGTTCAATGGAACTTGGCGGAAACGCACAAGTTATCGTGCACGATGATGCCGACCTTGCAGTGACAATTCCGCAATTGTTATTAGCCAAGATGCGCAATGGCGGTGCTGCATGTACTTCTGCAAATCGTATTTATGTGCAACGACCAATCGCCGAAAAATTTATTACCGAGCTAACTAAATCAATGTCAGCATTTGTTGTTGGTCGTGGCACTGATGCCACCACTACGTTAGGCGCCAGCGTTTCAATCAAGGAGCGCAACAAGATCGCTGAGTTAGTTGATCAATCAATCGCAGCTGGCGCCAAGGTCGAAACCGGCGGCAAAACACCAGATGGCCCAGGTGCTTTCTACCCAGCAACTGTGCTTTCAGTGGCTAAAGACAACCCAATTTTGAACCACGAGATCTTCGGCCCAGTAGCCCCAGTCGTTATTTTCGATACTGATGCTGAGGGAATCGCACTCGCGAATGACACCGAATTCGGTCTTATTAGTTATGTATTTTCTAGCGACTTGGCTCGTGCACTTCGCACAGCAGAGGCCATGGAATCTGGAATGGTTGCGATTAACAAGGGCGTGATTTCTGACCCAGCTGCCCCATTCGGTGGCGTTAAGCAATCTGGCTTAGGCCGCGAAGGTGGCTTCGATGGAATTCACGAGTTCCTGCAAACGAAATACATTGGCGTGCAGATTTAGTTAAAGCCTTTTACTTTTTAACCACTTCTCTGTTACCTGCATCCATTCAAGAGGTGCTTCTGATGGAGCAGAATGCGAAGCACCCTTGATGCAGTAATACTGCGAACCTTTAACGCGTGTTTTCATGAAGCGGTGCATAACAGGAGTTGCTTCATCTTTCTCACCGTTGATGAAAAAAGTCGGCACATTAATTTTGTGTAGTTCTTTTTCAACTGACCAATCTTTTAGAGTTCCACGAACGGTGAATTCAGTTGGTCCCCACATTGCCTCGTAAACGTGAATTCCAAATTTTGGCTTTTGTGCCATATCGGCTAGTTGTGGAATCTGTCGGATATGGCGTTTAGCAAATTCAACGTTTGCTGCCAAATATTCCTTAGCTTTATATTTTTCTAACTTTTCGTATTTATAAATTGCATTGCGATGTTTGGTTGGCATCTTTGCAACAAGCTTGCGAGTCTCGCGCACCCACATGCGACTAGACGGCAGTGAATTAGCGATGATTAAACCTTTAAGCCCCTTAGGTCGCTTAATCGCATAGTTCAACGCAAGCATGCCGCCCCAAGAAGAACCGGCAAGCATGTAACGATTTTCTATCTTTAAGTGTTTGATGAGTCGCGATAGCTCTTCTTCGAAAAGTTCGATCGTCCAGAAACTAGTTGGCTTTGCTTTAAGCGCAGTTGATTTACCGCAGCCCAGCTGGTCGTAAACGATTACGGGGCGACCTGACGCGTTTAGTAGTTTCGCCATAGACAGAACAAGTCCATGTGTTCCGCCGGGCCCACCATGCATTACAACAATAGGTATCTGTCCATTTCTCAGGTCTCCGATTACGCGAAACCAAGTTCGGCCATGTTTCCAAGTTAAATATCCGCTGCGATCTTTAGTTGCCATAGGTCAAACTTTACGCAGGAAAGCGATTTTGTAACTAGTTTTCAATCAGCATTTTTGAGGAATTTGAGGCAGGCTTCACCCATGTCTTTAGCAATTATTACTGGCGCAAGCAGAGGCCTCGGTTTTGAAAACGCTAAATCTCTAGCTGCGCTCGGTCATGACATCGTGATGATTGCAAAGGACACAGATCGTTTAAAGCTAGTTGGGGAAGAGCTACAAAGCCAATACCCAAATCAAAAGTTCACGACCTATGCTGTTGATTTAGAAGATCAGATTGCTACTCGCAAAACTGTTGAGTTGATAGCGCAACAACAGGCAGCGCCCGAGATCATGATTCTGGCCCACGGTGTCATGAGCGAGAAAATGTCTAAAACGCTAAAGACCACTGATGCCGAATGGCGTCGCGTTATGGCAATTAATTTAGATTCCGTTTTCACAATTGTTAACGGACTTGTGCCCGCAATGGCTGAAGCACGTAATGGCCGCATCATTATTTATTCCGCATGTTTAGGTCGAATGTCTGGCCCTGGAAATGCTGGCGGTCTTGCGCCATATCGAATCAGCAAAGCTGGTGTTAATGCGCTGGTGCGAAATCTTGCACACGAGACTGGGCTAGGTGCTCGCGGAGTTTTAGTTGATGCCGTTTGCCCGAATCATTCGCGCACCGATATGGGTGGCCCTGATGCACCGCGCAGTGCAGAAGAAGGCGCAGCAACTGCACTCTGGTTAGCGACTAGAGAATTTAGCGCTGGCGATATCACGGGAGTTCTGTGGGAAGACAACCAGATTGTTCAGTGGTAGTTCAGGAATCTGTTCTGTCTATTTGCACGTCTGCTTCAGAGGTAGCGAAGAAATTAGGTAACGCGCTCATTTTTGACGCTTTTCGCCAACCCATCCGCTTCCATGAACTGTGTTTAATTCGGCTGTCATCATTTCCAACAAAGAATGAACATCCAGTCGGGCTCAATTTGTATTTGATACGCACGCCCTCGAAAGATGTTTCAAGGTGTTTTTGCTTTAACAACTTCAAGGCCTGAGATTCATAGCGAGAGTTGTACCTCTCTTCAAGTTCAAGAATTAAACCAAAATAACGGTCATCCCATGCGTCATCACGGAGCGAGTTTTCATCTGCGTGGGGGATCATGAAACAAGTTTATGTCAATTTCCACATTTGAGGGAGATAGTTTTTTCAGTTATTACATGGAAAGTTTTAACGATTTGGCCTTCTAGGAAAGCAGTCGCATAAGCAATTCCGTAGTATCTGCTTTGCTTTGAGTTATCACATTTAGCGTAGGTTTCCTGATTCTTAACTATCCGATTGGCATACACGAGCCCATCAAAAGTAACTGCTTTTTTCACAACCCTGTGATCCATGAAGAACCCTATTTTGTAGATCTCGACGGTGAGAACTAAATCGCGCATTGGCTTATTGCATTTGGATCGCGCATTAACTTTGACAGCCAAAATTCCTTGCATGCGTAATAGATTTTCAGAAATGTGTGGATTATCGACCCTAATATTGCATTTTGTGAGAGGTGGGGTAACGACAGTGCTGGCATTTGCGGTCACATAAAGCGTGTTAGTAAAGAGAAACGAGATTGACATACTTATTACTTGGAAGCTTTTTACTATTTTCATTCATAGAGAATGTCGAGTATCTTGCTCGGCCGTTTTTGTTATCCACAGCCTCAACGTCTAAAGCGAATGAAATGAGCGGAGGATGTCCGAGCCAGCAAAAAACCGGGTTGGGCAATCAGTTCCAGGTAAATAAGTCCGTTAAAGTCATTTGTGATTCAGCCAAAGCGAACTTGTGAGCGGAGGATGAGGGATTTGAACCCTCGATAGGTTGCCCTATACACGCTTTCCAAGCGTGCGCACTCGGCCGCTATGCGAATCCTCCCGCGCAAATTGGGCCCAAACTGAGCGTAAAAGCAGGCTCAGACCTAATCAGCAGGTGAACTCTATCGGTAGCAATAACTATGCTTAGACCAGATCCCTCGCGCGACGTTATCGCGTCCGAACTCCCCCAGGGTAGGAATACAGCAAGGGTAGGCGTGCTCTGACGGGTGCGCGAGGGATCCCTTAATAGATTTGCCCAGTAAATGATTCTGAAAAAATTTGTTAGAACTAGAGTTCGGCACCGATGAGTAGGAAGAGCGGAGATCACAAGCGATGTCATTAGCTTTGTATCGCAAGTACCGCCCATCGGTTTTCGCTGATGTCATCGGACAAGAACATGTAACGGTTCCATTGTCGAATGCACTCTCTGGTGATCGAACACATCACGCATATTTATTTAGCGGACCACGTGGTTGCGGAAAAACTTCATCAGCTCGAATCATGGCGCGTTCACTCAACTGCGTCGAAGGCCCAACTCCAACACCATGCGGAAAATGTCAATCGTGTACTGACCTAGTTGCAAATGGTCCGGGCTCACTTGATGTAATTGAAATTGATGCTGCGACACACGGTTTAGTAGATGATGCACGCGATCTGCGCGATAAAGCTTTCTTTGCACCAGTGCAATCTCGCTACAAGATTTACATCATCGATGAAGCACATCAACTCGGAACAGGTGCAGCTAATGCACTTCTTAAAGTTGTTGAAGAACCACCTCCCCACGTTATTTTTATCTTTGCTACAACTGAACCTGAAAAGTTAATTTCAACAATTCGTTCGCGTACTCATCATTACCCATTCCGCTTAGTTCCACCTGGAATTCTCGTTGCGCACCTTGAAAAGATTTGCAACGCCGAAGGTGTAAAAGTTGCTAAAGGCGTATTGCCATTAGTAGTTCGCGCATCTGGCGGATCAGTTCGTGACGCACTTTCAGTCCTCGGCCAACTATTAGCTGGCGCCGGAAGCGATGGCGTTTCATATGAAATCGCAATCCAACTTCTCGGTTTCACCGATGGCGCGCTACTAGACGATGCCATCGACGCACTTGCAGCCCGCGATGGAGCTTCACTATTTAAAACTGTCGATCGCGTAATCGAATCAGGCCACGACCCACGACGTTTCACTGCTGATTTCCTCGAACGTCTGCGCGATTTAATGATTGTCGATGCGTTGCAACAAACCAACGCCAATTCAATTTTGCGCGAACTTCCCGAAGACCAAATCGAACGTATGCGCACCCAAGCCAATCAAATTGGCGCAGCGAACCTTTCGCGCGCAGCCGATATTGCTGCCGAAGGCCTGACCCAAATGCGCGGCGCTACTGCCCCACGTTTAATTCTCGAACTTATCTGCGGCCGCATCTTGTTGCCGGGTGGCGACACCAGTGAGCGCGGATTACTAAGCCGCATCGAACGCCTCGAGCGCGCTGAATCAATCTCAGTTCCAGCAGTTACATCAACCCCTGCAGTGGCAGCTAATTTATCGGAGAAAGCTGATTCTAAAAAAGCACTTCCCGAATCAGCGGCTCCGGATAAATTAGCGGAACCAAAAGCTTCTCCCAAAGCGTCGGATCCGATTAAAACAGCCGAACCAGTGAAAGCTGTTTCCCCCGTGCAAAATTCAGCAATCGACGTAACAGGTTTGCGCCGAATTTGGCCCGACGTAATTGAAGAAGTAAAGAAGAAGCGTCGCTTAACTTGGTCGTTGCTAAGTGCCAGCGCACACATTGTTTCAATGGATGACAAGTCGATCACGATCGGCATCGTTAACCCAGGTGCGCGCGATTCATTCCTGCGCTCTGAATCCGATGTAATTCTGCGTCAAGCATTCGTTGATGTAGTTGGCGTTGATAAAAAGATCGAAGTAATTGTCGATTCCTCGATTGATACCAACACTCCAGCTGCGCGCGCAGTACGCGTTGATGAATCACCAACTGATAAGAATCAACTCTCTGGCCCTGAACTACTTGCGCGCGAACTTGGTGCCAAGATCGTGAAGGACGATAGATGAGCACCGGAATGTACGAAGGTGCTATTCAAGATTTAATCGATGCACTGGGTCGCCTACCTGGCATTGGTCCAAAAAGTGCGCAACGAATTGCGTTTCACATTCTGCAATCCGAACCCGAAATTGCAATTGCTTTAGTTGAATCAATTCGCACCGTTAAAGAGCGCGTTAAGTTTTGTACCGAATGCGGCAACGTTTCCGAAGAAGAACAATGTCGCATCTGCCGCGACCCTCGTCGCGATCGCACTTCAATCTGCGTGGTCGAAGAAAGTAAAGATGTAATTGCAATCGAGCGCACTCGCGAATTCCGCGGGACTTATCATGTGCTCGGCGGCGCGATTAGTCCGATCGATGGCATTGGCCCAGATCAATTACGCATTCGCGAATTAATGGCGCGCTTGGCCGATAACACCGTGACTGAAGTTATTTTGGCGACTGACCCGAACCTTGAGGGCGAAGCGACCGCTACCTATCTATCGCGCGCTTTGGCCCCGTTAGGGATGAAAGTTTCGCGCTTAGCTAGCGGCTTGCCAGTTGGTGGCGATCTCGAATATGCCGATGAAGTTACCTTGGGCCGCGCATTTGAGGGCCGTCGCACGATTTAGCCTGACTATCTCATTATCTGGATGAGTATCCGTATCATTATTTGAGATATACCCCATAACGGTGGCAAGAGTGGCTAGTTATAGTTCAAACTTCGCTACATGGGACTAATTGTTCAGAAATATGGTGGCTCTAGCGTCGCCGATGCCGAGGGCATGAAGCGCGTTGCCGCCCGTATTGTGGCTAGCAAGCGCGATGGAAATCAGGTTGTTGTCGTGGTCTCGGCCATGGGCGATACAACCGATGAACTGATTGATTTAGCTAATCAAGTTACGCCAATTCCTAACGGCCGCGAACTCGACATGTTGTTAACTGCCGGCGAGCGAATTTCAATGGCGCTACTTGCAATGGCGATTTCAAGTTTAGGTCACGAAGCACGTTCGTTCACAGGCAGCCAAGCTGGTGTGATTACCGATTCATCACACGGTCGCGCACGCATCATCGATGTAACACCTGGACGAATTCAAGAAGCACTTGCTGAAGGCGCAATTGCAATTGTTGCGGGCTTCCAAGGAATTTCGCAAGACACTAAAGACATTACAACTCTTGGTCGCGGCGGCAGTGACACAACAGCAGTCGCGCTTGCAGCCGCACTCGATGCCGATGTTTGTGAAATCTACACAGATGTCGATGGCGTATTTAGCGCCGACCCACGTGTTGTTCCATCTGCGAAGAAGTTAAAGAGCGTTACTTACGACGAAATGTTAGAGCTCGCTGCAAGTGGCGCAAAAGTTCTGCACTTGCGTTGCGTTGAGTATGCCCGCCGTTATGACTTACCAATTCATGTCCGTTCAAGTTTTTCTAACAACGAAGGAACCTGGGTGGTCAAAGATCATCCGGAAGGAGACCAAATGGAACAAGCAATCATCTCAGGTATCGCACACGATAAATCAGAGGCGAAAATTACTATCGTCGGCGTACCTGACCGCACCGGAGTTGCAGCGCGTATCTTCCAAGCGATTGCCGATAACGACATTAACATCGACATGATTGTGCAGAATGTTTCAGCTGCTGCAACTGGTCTAACCGATATTTCATTTACTTTGCCAAAATCTGAAGGCGCAAACGCAACTCAAATTTTGCAGAAGCTACAAGGTGAAGTTGGTTTTGCTTCAATTCTCTACGATGATCAAGTCGGAAAAATCTCATTAGTTGGCGCTGGAATGCGTTCGCACCCAGGCGTTACCGCTACTTTCTTTGCCGCTATGGCTGAAGCGGGCATCAATATTGAAATGATCTCAACTTCCGAAATCCGCATTTCCATTATTTGCCGCGTAGCTGATCTAGAAAAAGGCGTAAAAGCAGCCCATACTGCTTTCCAACTAGATGCTGAATCTGGCGAAGCCGTTGTTTACGGAGGCACTGGCCGATGAGTAAAAAACCTTCACTTGCAGTAGTTGGTGCAACTGGCGCAGTCGGCACCGTAATGCTTGGTATTTTGTCAGAGCGCACCGATGTCTGGGGCGAGATTCGTTTGATCGCATCTGCTCGTAGCGCCGGCAAAAAATTAATCTGTCGTGGTGAAGAGCTAACTGTTGTTGCTCTTTCACCTGAGGCTTTCGATGGCATTGATGTTGCAATGTTCGATGTACCCGATGAGATTTCAGCAGAGTGGGCACCAATTGCGGCGTCCCGTGGCGCAGTAGTCGTTGATAACTCAGGCGCCTTCCGCATGGATGCCGATGTTCCGTTAGTTGTGCCAGAAGTTAATCCGCAGGAAGTTAAGAATCGTCCGCGCGGAATTATTTCTAATCCAAATTGCACAACTCTTTCCATGATTGTTGCACTTGGTGCACTTCACGAGAAGTATGAACTAAAAGAATTAGTTGTCTCGTCATACCAAGCGGCATCAGGTGCTGGTCAATCTGGCATTGACACTTTGCGAGCACAGATGAAGTCTGTTGCAAATACTGATGCGGGCGATGTTGCCGGTGATGTTCGCAAGCACGTTACTGATTTAGGTCCGTTCCCAGCACCGCTTGCACTAAATGTTATTCCTTGGGCCGGCTCGCTAAAGCAAGATGGTTACTCATCTGAAGAATTAAAGGTGCGCAACGAATCTCGCAAGATTCTTGGTCTACCAAATCTAAAAGTTTCCGCCACTTGCGTGCGTGTGCCAGTAATTACAACCCACTCGCTCACAGTTCATGCCACTTTTGCGCAAGAACCAAGCCGCAAAGAGGCGCAGGACATCCTCGAAAATGCTGCGGGCGTGAAGTTGGTCGATGATCCAGAAAATTACAAGTTCCCAACTCCGGCAGATGTTGTTGGCACTGACCCAACTTGGGTTGGCCGTGTTCGCAAGAGCATCGATGATCCAATGTCACTTGATATGTTCGTTTGCGGCGACAATCTACGCAAGGGAGCTGCGCTAAATACTGCGCAGATCGCTGAATTACTTGCCGCTGAATTTACTAAGTAGGCTTACCTCATGAGCATTAAAGAGCAATTGAAATTAGACCTGACCGAAGCTATTCGTTCTCGCGACGAGATTGTTTCGGGCACGATTCGCATGGTGCTAACTGCGATTACCAATGAAGAAGTCTCTGGCAAAGAAGCTCGCCAGTTATCTGACGAAGAAGTAATTGTCGTACTTTCGCGCGAAGCTAAGAAGCGTCGCGAAGCTGCTGAGGCTTTCGCCGAAGCTGGCCGTACCGATAAAGCCACTCTTGAAAAAGCTGAAGGCGAAGTTATTGCTAAGTATTTACCTGCTCAATTAACTGAGGCAGATATCGCAGCGATGATTGCCGAAGCAATTGCAGCAACTGGCGCTGCTGGCCCAGCTGATATGGGCAAAGTAATGGGCGCTATTAAAGGAAAAATTGCCGGCAAAGCCGATGGCAGTGTCGTTTCATCACTAGTGAAAGCAGCGTTAAACAAATGAGTGATTCAAAGAAATTCGAATATTCGACAGTTCCATTACTTTCACACGCAACCAAGCAGATTCTTGATACTTGGGGTTCTGATGGCTGGGAACTTGTACAAGTTGTGCCAGCACCAGGAACCGGCGAACAACTAGTTGCTTACATGAAACGAGAGATTAAATGAATAAAGTAGATGTTCGCGCAAAGCTAGCTGAATTAGGCCTAGAACTACCAGTTGCCGCACTCCCTGTTGCTGCCTACGTTCCAGCGATTCGTACTGGCAATCTTGTTTTCACCGCAGGTCAATTGCCATTAGTTGATGGCAACATGGCTGGTACTGGAAAAGTTGATGGCGAAATCACGCCAGAGCGCGCTAAAGAACTTGCCCAGATCTGTGCACTTAATTGTTTAGCTGCAGTTGAAACTGTCGCTGATGTAAATAAAATTACCAAAATCGTTCGCGTAGTTGGTTATGTAAACGGCGTACCTGGCTATATCAACGCACCAGTAGTTGTTAATGGTGCGAGTGAGCTGTTCTTAGCAATCTGGGGCGATGGCGCAAAGCATGCGCGTAGCGCTGTTGGTATTGCCGAATTGCCTTTGAACTCACCAATTGAAATCGAACTAACAGTCGAGATTTCCGACTAATTACTTACCGCGTTTTTCCAAACGTTCTACGTCGGTAATTAACACAGCGCGACCATCAAGCTTTAACCAGCCACGGCCAGCAAAATCGGCCAGTGCTTTGTTAACGGTTTCGCGTGATGCACCAACTAATTGAGCTAACTCTTCTTGAGTTAAATCATGGTGCACAAACAAACCTTCGTCAGTAACTTTTCCGAAGCGATCGCCAAGGTCGATTAGCGCCTTAGCAACACGGCCCGGAACATCTGAGAAAACTAAATCTCCAACTGCTTCGTTAGTACGACGCAAACGCTGCGCTAAACGAGCAAGCAGCTGCAGTGAAACTTCTGGATTTTCTTTTAGCCAAGGAATAACTTTGGCATGCGACAAGCTAAGTAACTTTGCATCGGTAACTGCTGTTGCTGTCGATGTGCGTGGGCCTGGATCAAAGAGACTAAGCTCGCCAAACATTTCGCCAGGGCCAAGAATTGATAAAAGATTTTCGCGACCATCGGTACTTGATGTGCCCAGCTTTAACTTGCCATCGACAATTACATATAAGTGATCGCCAGAGTCGCCTTCGGCAA